>JABGQJ010000272.1 GCA_018648945.1 Victivallales bacterium | reverse complement strand
GGCGACGGCGAACTGGCCATGGTCTATGCCAATGGAATAGAGGGCGTCCAGCGGGCTGAATTCGACCTCGCCGTGCGCGACCGAGCGCTTGCCGCCTGGCCCACCCCCGTTGCGCCAACCATCGATGGCGACGACAGCGATGCCTGCTGGGATGGCTACAAGTGGATGGCCGCCGGCCCCGGCGGCAGCCGCGCCATGCTTCGCTACGACGACCAAGCCCTCTACGCCCTCGTCGACCGCAAAGCCGAGGCGGGCAAACCCTGGCGACTCACCGTGGCCAAGAACGATGGCCCGGTCTGGCAGGACGATTCCGCCGAGTTGTACCTGAGCAGCACCGGTCGCGAAGCCCTCCACCTTGGCGTCTCCGCCAGTGGGGCCCGCTACGACGCGCTCTGGCGCTACGAGACCCCCGAGTACCCGGTACTCGACCTGCCCCAGGGCACAGTCGTCATCGACGGCGATCCTGCCGATTGGGGGGATCAGGGATTCGTGGTCCAGACTCTGCCCGCCGCCGGTGCCCGAGTCCGGACCGCCAAGGACTTCGATGTCGTCGTGCACGTCGCCTGGAGTCCAGAAGGCCTGCTCGTGCTCGCCGAAGTGGCGGACGCCAAGCTCCAGGAGTCGGGCAACGCCAACGAACTGTGGACCGGTGACAGTATCGAGCTCTTCGTAACCACCGGCTTGCGCCAGCCCGACTTCTACCAGGCCATCCTCTCGCCCGGTGTGGACGGTAAGCAGAAGGCGCTGCGCCAGAAGCTCTACTCCTTCCATCCCAATCGCCCCGTGGCCGGGCTCGCCGTACAATCCGCAGCCCGAAAGACCGCGAAGGGCTATGCCGTCGAGGCCCTCCTGCCCTGGCAGAACCTTGGGGTCACTCCTGCCCCCGGCTTACAGTTCGGCTTCCAGATTCTGGCCAACGACCAGGATGGCCGCGAGGGCAACCGCCCGTTCCAGGCCGCGTGGCATGCGGCGGGGCACCCCAAGAACGACCCGGCCGCCTTCCAGCGCTTCCGCCTCAGCGAGGCCACGGCTGGCAAGCGCGTGACCTTCACCCGCGCCAAGGGGCGGCCCGACCGCTGGCGGCTGGTGAAACTGGCCAAGCCACAGCCATTCCCCGCCATCCTGCCCACCCTCGGGCGCGATCCCGAGAACCCCACCTACGCAGCCGCCTGGCAGAGCGCGGTGAAGGTCACCGAGAAACGAATCGTGACCGAGATCGCCGTCCCCTGGTCCTCACTAGCGAAGGTGGGCATCAACCGCGACCTGGTCATCGCCAACATCGCCGCGCGCGGGCCGATGCGAGAGGCCCCCGCCATTGGCAAATGGGGCTGCGAACGCCTGACCTCGGTGCCCAGACAGGACGTGGCCGTGAAACGCTACACGGTCCGCCTGCACTTCGCCGAGCCGGCGCAAGCCAAACCGGGCGACCGGGTCTTCGATGTGCGTCTGCAAGGGAAGACGGTGCTGGCGGGACTGGATCTCGGGAAGGAAACCAACGGGGGCGAGATGCCGGTGATCAAGGAGTTCCGCGGCATCGAGGCCCGCCGGGCCATCGCCCTTGAGCTGGTGCCCAAGACGCCCGAACACGCCCCGGTCATCAACGGGGTGGAGATCCTGGCCGAGAAGTAGCGTCGCACGCAGACCGGCCGGACGCTGGGTCCGGCCGGATCTCCCTAGCCTGGATTACTCACGCGAATCTACTGCGAACCCGGATTGTACTGCATCTCAGCCCGTTGTGCCAGAACCCCGACCTTGACGGGTCCCAACACGCCTGCGCCCGGCAACCTGGCACAGCGGGCCGATCCACAGCACACTGCGCGTTCTCGCTACCAAGCGCATGAATAACCCAGGCTAGACGGCGAACTCCAGCACCCAGGCGTGCTGGCAGGGCAGGCAGGTGGGCAGCGTCGCCTCGGCACCGGCGTCCGTGGCGTGCCAGACGAGCGGCTCCGTTGTCCCGAGCAGAGCCACCGGCGTTCCGTCCGCAGGGCGGATGCCCTGGAGTTGGACCGTGGCAGGGGGCTGGTCGGCACCCTCCTCGGCCAGAACCAGAGCGAACACCCGGCCGTCCTTGCTGGTGAAGCAAACACTGCCGGACTTGTAGGGGGCGATGGGACGGGTGCCGTGAATGGCGTCGCCGTTCACCGCCATCCAGTCGCCGATCTCAGCCAGCCGCTGCTGGGCAACTGGATCGAACCTGCCGCTGGGATCAGGCCCCACGTTGAGCAGGAAGTTGCCGCCCTTAGCCACGATATCAATGAGCATGTGGATCAAGGTGCGCGTGCTCTTGTACTCGTCGTCGGGGCGATAGGCCCAGCCATTCCCCATGGTGAGGCAGGACTCCCAAGGGTAGCCCAATGGCGCATCGGGGATGCGTTGCTCGGGGGTGGCGATGTTCTCGTGCTCCCCGCCGACCGTACGGTCCGCCACAATCAGGCCAGGCTGCAGTTGCCGCGCCATGCTGGCCATCTCGCCCATCCGGATATCCTGCTTGGGCGGCCGGACTTGGCCGCCGTCGAGCCAGAGCATATCGATGGAGCCGTAGTCGGTCATCAGTTCCCGCACCTGTTCATGCACGAAGTCGATGAACCCTTCCCAGCGCTCTGGGTGGGCGGCCGTGTCGTAGTTCGGGTTGCGGTCCACGGGCGGCGTCCCCGGCCACCAGTAGTAGGGGCTGTGCCAGTCGGATTTGGAGAAGTAGCACGAGATGGCAAAGTCACGGTCACGGAAGGTGTTGAACACCTCGCGCACGATGTTCGCACGGGGATTGTCATGGTATGGGCACTCTCGCCTGGTGACCCGGTAGTCGGTCGTCGCCGTGTCCCACATGCAGAAGCCATCGTGGTGCTTGGTTGTGAAACAGACGTATTTCATGCCGGCTCGCTCCGCAGCGTCGGCCCAGGGAGTCGGATCAAAATCGACGGGGTTGAACGTCCGGTTCAGAGCCCAGTAGTCCCTCTGGAAGCGCTTGATGTCGCGCCCTCGCTCCCGCCATGGCCCCAGATCATCTGGCCGCGCCCAAGTGTCCGCCGGAACCAATGGCCAAGACTCGATGCAACCCCACTGACAATACGGCCCCCAGTGCATGAAAAGCCCGAACTTGAGGTCCAGGAACCACTGGAGACGGTCCTTCAGCCACTGGGGCTGGGCCTCGTAGCCCGTCAGACGCGGGTCGGCGGCGGGTTGGACAATGTCGCCCCGGAGCTTGCTCATGACGGACTCCCTGTCTCGCTTTCCTGGGTGCCGGGGGAACTCTGCAGGGCCAGCAATTCACCGACCTTGACCGCCCGATACGTCTGCCACGGCAGACGGGAACGGATCGAGCCGACTGGGCAGTAGGAGTAGCAGCGCATGCAGAGCTGGCAGGCCTTGCGGTCCAGAACGGGCGTGCCTTCCGGATCGATCGCATGCAGGGGGCAGATGCTCTGGCAGAAGCCGCAGTCGCTACAGTGTCCGGGGTCATGCCGAAGACCCATCATCCAGCGCGCGAAGCCCCAGAGCAGCCGCGACCGCGAGAGAGCGTGCAGAACGCCTTCGAGCATGCCCGCACGAGGCCACTCCGCCCGGCCCTCCGCCAGTTGCTCGGCGAAGCAGTCCGCCGCGGCCATCGCCTTCTCCGTGGTCGCCGCAACCTGCTCTTCCCGCGGCTCACGCAGCCGCAGATTCGAGGGCATCTTGATCTCGATGGCCCCCAACGGCTCGTACCCCTTCCCCACCAGCAGGTGGCGCAAGGGCGCAAGCAGCCCGCCGGAGAACGCGTGCAGCGTGTCCAGGACGAACACCGCCCGCCCGTCTCCCGGCGGCAGTCGGGCAATGAAGTCCCAGACAAACGGGTAGGTGGATTGACAGGCCACTGGGAAGGCGATCCCCAGGCCACTGGTCCCCGGCTGCACGTGCGCGTCGGGGGTCAGGGCATAGCAAGTGGTCTCGACGCCACGCTCGTCCAGCCCGGCCATGAGCCGCCGTGTGGCAAGCAGGGTATTCCCTGTGCCTGAGAAGCAGTAGATGCAGGCTGTCTTCAACGCACTCTCCCAAACTGTGAGGGCGGGACGCTAGGAGACCGCATCGATCTCGGCCCGGACTTTCCTGGCCAACTGACTAACGGAAAACGGCTTCTGAAGGAACCCGCCAGCGCCAAGCTTCTGGGCTCTGCGCACACGGTCGCCATCGGAGAAGCCACTGATCAGCATGCAACGCTGAGTCGGGCACAGCTCGGTGAGAGCACAGAAGGTGTCCAGCCCATCGAAGCCATCCTCCATCACCATATCGAGCAACACGAGGGCAAAGGGGGAGCTCTCGTGCCCGTCGTATGTCTGGCGCAGAATATCGACCGCTTCGTGCCCACTGCGGGCCATGGTCACCCGATAGCCAAGCTGCCTGAGCATGCGCACGGCCATTTCTCGCGGCAGGTCCTCATCGTCCACCAGAAGAACCCTCTCGCTTCCACCAACCACTTCGGCCTGCGCCTCGGGGACAGCTTGCGCCTGGTGGCAGGCGGGGAAGTAGAGCGAGAAACTCGTCCCCTCGTCCACGGCCGAGGCGAGGTCCACGTAGCCCTCGTGTCCCTTGACCACGCCATAGACGACAGCCAGCCCGAGCCCGCTGCCGCTGCGTGTGCTGCGCTGCTTGCGGCTGTGGAAGGGCTCGAACACACGGTCGATGGCATCTGCCGGGATCCCGTGCCCCGTGTCGGTCACGGTAAGACGAACATATTCCCCGCGGTCGATCAGTTCGTACGCGGAAACGGCCTCGTCCACCCGGTAGATTTCGGTCCGGACACGCAGAACGCCGCCCTGCGGCATGGCTTCGAGGGCGTTGATCACAAGGTTGAGCAGCGCCTGGTAGAGATGGGTCTCGGAGCCGTTGACCATGGGCTCCCGGGCGCTCATCTCACGCTCCACGCGTACACTGCCATAGTCCTTCACCAGCGTCTGAACGACGCCAGATGCCAATACGCTCTCCACGATCTCGTTGATCGGCAGGGGCGTGCGCTCGACGAACTGGCAACGGCTCAGACTGAGCAGATCCCTGGCCACTGCAGCCGCGCGCTGGCCGGAGCGACCAATCACGTCCAGATCCTCCGCCAGCGTCTCGGGAACCGGCGCGTTGGCCGCCTCGATATCGTCCAGGATCACCCCCGGCAGGGTCAGGATGGGCATGAGGATATTGTTCAAGTCGTGCGCCACCCCGCCAGCCAACACGGCCAGCGACTCCATCCGCTCGGCGCGGCCCAAGGCCAAGCGATACTCACGCTCGTGTTCCTTCATCCGGCGCACGTCCGTCACATCCCGGGCGGTCCCCACAATGCAGATGGAATGCCCTGCCTCGTCGCAGACCAGGGACGCACTGATGCTGAGCCACCGCAGGCCATGGGCTCTGCTGCGGAAGCGGATCTCCAGAGTGCCCGAACCCTCCTTGCCAAGGTCCTTCAGCAACTCCCTGTCCTCGGCCGATACCGTTTCGAGCACACCGGCCAGCCCAAGCGACTGGACCTCCTGCGGCGACATCCCCAGGACCTGCTGGCTGGAGGGGCTGACGTACTCGAAGGCCTCGCTCTGCACATCTATCTGGAAGATCACATCGACCGCATTGTCCAGCACGTTCCGGAACCGGGCCTCACTCTCACGGAGTTCCCTTTGGAGGAGCCGGTTCTGCCGCTCCAGCCGATGGGTATGCACCGCCTTCTCAACAGGAAGCAGCAGTTGCTCGATGTCGTCGAAGGGCTTCAGGATATAGTCTTGCGCCCCGAGACGCACCGCCTCGATGGCCGAGTTGAGGCTGTCGAAGCCGGTGATCAGAATCACCGGCAAGTCCCCATAGTCCTCGCGCACTGCGCGCAGCAACCCGACCCCGCTCATGCCGCTTCCCAGCCGCACATCGCTGACGACGATGTCGAACGGCTCCTGCGCAAGGACGTCCAAGGCCTCCTCGCCGCTTCCCACCAGGCACACGCTCAGCCCCCGCAGGGTGAGCACCCCCTCCACTACGGGGCCGGATTCGCGGTCGTCCTCAACGAGAAGGAGACGGATCTGCTCGTCGTTCGGGGAATCATCCATGTTCACATACCTTCCGTCGTGCTGGAAGTTGCGGGGCAAACGGGGAACCGAAGTCGGAAGGTCGTTCCCTTCCCGAGCTGCGTTTCCAACTCGACGCTGCCGCCATTGCGATGTATCAACTGCTGGGTGATGGGCAGGCCGAGACCGTGCCCGCGACCCGTTGTCTTCGTGGTGAAGAACGGCTCGAAAACGCGACCCTGCACCTCTTCGCTCATGCCGGGCCCATTGTCTCTGACCTCGAGGATGACTTCCCCCTCGCCACTCTTCAGGAGCAGGTCAATCCGCCCCTTCCCGTCCATGGCATCGGACGCATTCGTCATCAGATTCAGGACCGCCTGCTGCAACTGTGCCTCATCCAGAAGCAGATGCGGCAGCGTATCCTCCACGGACAGCGTCGTCTCCACCTCGGCCGAGGACTCCGCATCGAAGATCCTGAGGCATTTCCCCGCCACTTTGTGCAGGTTGATGTCGGCGGACATGCAGGGCTCACGGGAGAATGCCAGGAGGTCAGCCACAAGCCGCTTGCATCTTGCAGATGCACGCTCGGCGCTGGCCACGATCGACCGGAGCTGGGCATCGGGGGGAAGGTCCGCAGCCACGGCCTGGAGCGTCAGCCGAATCGCGTTCAGTGGACTGTTCATATCATGTGCCATGCCGGATGCCAAGACACCGATCGCTGCCTGCCGTTCCGCCGACAATGCCTTCTCCCGGCTTGCCTCCAGGTCCGCGAAAGCCTGCTTCAGTTGGGCGTTCGTCTCGCGCAGTTCTCGCGTCCGCGCTTCCACTTTGCTCTGCAGGCCGGCGTTGAGCTGTTCGTTCATCTCGGTTGCCTTCATCAGAGCGTCTGCCTCTTCAGCGTGCTGCCGCCGGGAGGAGCGCAGGCGGCCATGAAGCAGGGACAACACCGCCACGGCAAGGCCGAGAGAGAGTATCAGCCCCCCCCAGAGCCACGACGACGAACGCACCGACGCTGGCGCAATGAGGCCGAACGTGGCGAGCAGGACTCCGCCCACTCCTCCCAGGATAGCGCCCCTGTAGGACGGCTCTTCCACCCATTGCACATCGTAGACGCAGACCTCCCCACCGCGGAGAATGCACGCGTGGTGGGTCACTGTGGCGGGTTCGGCCCCGAGCCAGACGGGGATGGAGCTGAGGTGCCCGCGAATGTTGTCGCAGTTGTTCTTGGTCTGCTCGTACCCCTTGCGGTAGCGAATCTCCAACTGGACGTGCCCGGCGGAGCGCGCCAACATGCTCCAGTCGCAGACCTTCACGAAGAAATAGCTGTGCATGGCCATCATGTAGTAGACGCCATGGATGCTCAGGAACCGCTGTCCCATGACACGCACGGCCCCAAAGGTGCTCGGATCCGACGTCTGGGTGCCGGCCTTGTATGGGGCCTCCTCGTCGCCGGTTACCTCCACCAGCACCGTCAGCAGCCGATTGAACGCGTCGAAACTGAGCCAGTTGCTGCCATCGTTCACGTAGTCGACCGGCAACGCGGCGCGAGAGAACACCTCCTCCAGCATCTCTAGGCCATGTACCTTGCGCAGGAACAGGATGATGCCCTTGGCTGCGCGGCAACTGATCTCGGTCTTGCTGTCCTCGGGGCGTGGTTCCACCATCACAGTTCTCCCGCATTCGCGCCGCGGAATACTCGGTAGTCCGGCGTGTCGTCGCCAGGCGTCAGCCAACGGAACAGGCGCGGTGCCAAGCCACGCAGCCAAGCCTGCCGATGGCGCATGTACATATGCAGCGACTGAGTCGTCGCTCCCAGTCGCTTCTTGGCGTCAAGCGTGGTGATGCCCATGTCGATTTCCTGAACGTGGCGGAGGATCCCGCGCGACACGATCTCGTGGAGCAGGTTGAAGTAGAGTTCGTAGTCCTCGTTCGCCCCATAGTCAAGCCCGCAGTAGGGCCAAACCAAACGGGGACCATCGATCAACAGGAGGGCGAAGGCCAAGCAACGCCCTTCGCGCTCAAGGAGTAGCACCTCCGAGTCCTCGCCAAGCTCAGCCGAAATCTGGCGGAAGAAATCGGCCGGAAGCACCTCCCGCCGGTACTCTCTCGCCCGCTCGTAGGTCTGTCGCCAGAGCGCCGCCAAGCGATCTGCCAGCGCCGCGAAGTCCGTGACCACGCGAACGCTCACGCCCGCCGACGCCAAGGCCTGACGTCGTCGCCGGTACGCCCGGCGATAGGAATGGCGCAGGGACGCGACGTACTCCTCCTCCGTCCGCCAACGCACGGCCAGCGAAGCCAGGCATAGATTGGGCACCCGGAGAAAGCCGTGCCCCTCAAGCGCCGAGAAGCCGGGAAGCTCCTCGTCGACGAAATCCCGGAACAGAACGCCGTCCGCGCCGTGCTCATCGGCCAAGCGAATGGCTTCCTCCGCGAGCCGGGCGAGCACTGGGGCAAGCTCAATGCCCGGAGCAACGCTCACGGTCGTGCCCAAGGCAACCGGCGTGCCGCATTCCAACGAGCGGAAGCGCGTCAGCGACGGGAATCGCCGCGCGACCGCGCCGACGCAACGCCCCAGAAGGCCGTCGCCAAACATGTCCAGCTCACTGGTGATAAGGTACATGCATGCATTGGCAACGGGCTTTTCGCCAGCGCATAGCACGGGATAGAAGAACCGACAGTCATTGACCCGGGACTCCTGCACGGCACGCAGAAAACGATGCGTGCAGATGAGGCGATCCTGCCCCGCCACAGCATCCCATGACGCCTCGGGAATCTCGCGGATATCGCCGTGTGTCCGGATGGTTAGCTGCAACGATGGGTTCTCAAGTCAGGACCCCCCGGGAGAATCGAGGCGGTCAGATGATTCCGTGCTGGCGCCCAGCGGCCGTGATGACATCAAGCGCACGCGACAAGGCTTCTTCCGTGTGGGCGGCTGACAGACTGAGGCGCATCTTCCCCTCGTTCGGCGGCACGGCGGGATATACGACCGTGCTGGTCAACAACCCGCCCTCGTAGAGGTCGCGACTCATTCCGTGCACAACGGCATCATGGCCAATCAGCAGAGTCAGGATCGCTGACTCCGGGGGGTCGGGATAGAGGGTGAAGCCCGCCTGCTTCAGGCCCTGGTAGATGAACTGCACATTCCTCCAGAGCCGCTCGCGCAGTTGCGGCTCGCTCCGCAGCAGACGCAGGGACTCGCGCACAGCGGCGATGGTGCCCGGGGCCGGGCTGGCCGAGAACATGTAGCT
>JABGQJ010000271.1 GCA_018648945.1 Victivallales bacterium | reverse complement strand
GCAGCGGCTTGCCACCGAAGGTGCGGATCTCGTCGAAATGCTTATGTCCCACAATAAGGAGCTCCAGCGAGGAGCCAGCAACCAGTTGCTCAAACCAGACGCGATCATCCTCCGGCAACTCGTCCGGCGGCCAGTGAGTGACCAGCACAACAGGCGAGGGGACCAGCCGATGCTCCACCCGCTCGCGTTCCGCTTCTGGCACCGTTCCCCGCGAGGTATCGACCAGCACCACGGGGCAGGTCTCGTCCCAGACCGTGAGCATTTCGCAGACTGCCCGCGCGTCCTCGGGCGTGCGTAGCTCGGCATTGCCGGGCGTGCTGAGCCATGAGACTCCGGATTCGCGGCAGGATTCGACCATCCGCCGGGCAGCAGCCGCCTCGCCAGCGGCAGTCATGTCGCCCGCCATGATCGCGCAGTTCACGCGGGAGTTCCCCGCCACCTGCAAGGCCCAAGACAGAGCGGCGTCCTGTGCGGTATCCGAGTCATGCGGCAGATGAGCATCTGCCAGAACTGCGAGTTTCAGGACCTTTCTCCTAGTTCAAAAGCATCCACCCTGGGTCACCGCTCCCCGCTCTTCTGATCACCCGAGCGACATGTGCGCATCAACCATTTACTGCAGACGCTCCTCTATCAAAGTAAGTGCCGCACTGCCAATTTGCACGGAGAGCAGTTCAAGTCGCCCCGAGGGCAGCAGGGATTCGAGGGAGGAACGGTGTCCTCGCCATTCTGCGAGCCACCGAACGCGACGGGGCGACGCCCGGGATTCGGGCGGTTTGCCTTGCGTGCTGCAGGCTCCCGCATTCGCGATGCGCGCCTGCCGGATCGCCAACAGCTCCCGCTTCTGCGCTGGTGGCAGCCGGAATTGCTGTACCACGTACATGGTGCCCACCTTGGCCTCAGTTCGGCAATGCCCGCATGGTCCAGCTTGTCGGCGGCGCCGGACGTCAGTGCCCCCCAGAACCCCACCGACCACGCAGTGCGTCACGCCACGAGTCGAAGGCTCAGGATTCACATGCCGCATACCCCCCCCACCGGTTCCCGCAATGACACCATCCCGTCAGCAAGCCAACCCCGACGGTGGCAACCGTCAGCGACGTCTCTTCTTGCTCTTGCCATTGCCCGCGTGGGCTAGCCGGGCGTCGATCAGGGGCAGGAGATTGGGGCCGCCGTAGATGAAGAAACCCCGAATCTTCTGATCCATCAGCTTCTGCCTTCCCTCTGGGGTGGCCGCTTCCTCCTGAACGCCGAGGAAATGGGCTTCCCCAAGGTTCAGATCCAGCAGTCCCTCGCACATGTCCTCGCGCTTGGCCAGGTACTCCGCCGCAGACATGTCCCGCGCCCTCTCGACTACATCAGTTGCCCGAGCCTGGGCCGTGGCTTTCTCGTCAGCGCACATCCTGGCCTGCTTTCCTTGCCCGCCCGAGAGCGTGACCACCTGCTTCTTCCACCAGTAATCGCAGTCCGCTGTTCCCCAGTCGTCCCGTTGCCGGGCGGCATCGATGATCTTGCCTACTTTGGCGACCTTGTCGGAAGCCACCTGGCCAGCCCGGGAAATGCCCTTGACCGCCTGGGTGGGGATCGGGCAATCCTTGGTGGCAACCATGCGGGTCACCTGTGACTCGGTCAGGGTCTCACAGACGGTCTCGTAGATCTTCTCCCTGGCCTTCCGACACTTGATGTTCCCCTCGGGAGTCGCCTTCCGTTTTCCCTGGTTGTCCAGCCAGGCGCAACGGTCATACCGCAGGTCCTCCATCTCCTCAGGGGAGAACGCGCGACCACGCCCAAGCGTCTTCGCAGCCGATTTCAGCGCCTTCACATAGCTCTTGGCCTCGCCGGTGCTGAGATCCTCGCCATAGCATGCCACGCGACCGGCCCGGGGCAGATTCTTGCGCATGCTTCCGGCGATCTCGGCCAGCTGTTCCGGCTTCAAGTTGATGCCAATCAGAAACGTCAGCTTGCCACTCGTGCTGAGTCGCTTGCCCTGCACCACCTCCTCCTTCATGTCCCACCAGTGGGGGAAGTCCGCATTCTTGACCCCCAATGCCTCCTCGAGGTACGGAGCGGTGCAGAGATACCCGACGCGGCTCAGCGTTCCCACCTTCACGCGCTGGGAAACGGCCCCAGCCCGCTGCACGTCGGTCAGTTCGCTATCGGTCTCGGATTCACTGGCACAGCCGGTGAACACGTAGTTCGCGCCCACGATCTTCCAGTGATCCTTGGCCAGTTCCTTCAGCCGTTCCACCTGCTTGGGAGTCAGCGATGCCCCGGACCCATCCACGATTGGGCCCACCGCTGTCCGGAAGTCACGCTTCATGGCCAACCACTCGCCATCGAAGTGCCAAAGGCCCTTCTGGATGCGATCGGGAGGGAACTCCCCCGTGCGAGTGCTGTACTCGACGAAATCACCGACGGCCTTTGCCGTGGTCTTGCGCCATGCCTGACGGCGCTGAAGGTACTTCGCGGCAGCGGGCACAATCTGCTTGCGGATGGTCAGCATCGCCTCCTTCTGCATGCTGCTCAGCTTCAGCTGGCTGACCATGTACATGGTCGCGACCTTGGCCTCCAGTTCGGCGATCCCGGCCCGGTCCGCCCGCTCCCTGGCGGCAAACGCCGCCGGCCCGATGATCCCCACAACCCACGCGACACACAACGCCAGTCTAGGATGTAAGCTTCTCACGTTGGGAAATCTCCCACTGCTTCTGAAGTCCCTGTCTTCCGCCTCCCGCAGACATGCCCCATTGAACAAGGCAACGGGCACGTGCCGGGAAGGATGAACCGAACGGTCTCGCCGTCGGGTTGAATATACGTAATCACAACCGCCCGTCAACTCTGCAGCCGCGACAAGTCCCTTGGGAACGCAGAACCGAACGAGCCAAGCGGCATCCTCCGGGCCCACCTTGGGCCAGGGCCCTTGCGCCCAGCAGCGCTTGACATCGGGCTCCAAAGGGGAGAGGTTTGGGCACGCACAGTGGCGTTCCTCCGGATAGGGAAGGCTCCCGGTACGCCAGCAAGGGAATCGGCCGAGCACGCCGGAGCAAGCCATGACACAGCAATCAGCCATCTCGCGACGCGAACTCCTTGGGAACGGCGCCCGAGTCATGGGCGGGAGCCTGCTCGGGGCCTCGCTGCTCGGCAGCCATACGGCCTGTGGGGCAACGATCGACCTGCCGCGACCTTCCCCGGCGAAGTTCTACCGGTTGCTTGAGAATGGACTCGTCGAGTGCCGAATCTGCCCCCGCCGCTGCAAGTTGAAGCCCGGCGAGCGGTCCCACTGCCGGACCCGGACCAACCAGGACGGGCATCTGGCGACCTATGGCTATGCCAACCCGGCCGTCGTCTCGCTGGACGAGATGGGCAAGTACCCCCTGGCCCACTTCCGCCCCGGCAAGAAGGCGCTGACCCTGGCCATCGGCGGCTGCAACCTGCGCTGCAAGTACTGCCAGAACGCCAAGGAGTCACAGAGCCAGCCGGAGGCCCTGACCACCTTCGACCTGCCGCCGGGCAAGGCAATCGCGGCGGTCAAAGGCAAGGGGCTGGACACCGTGGGCTTCACCTACTCCGGCCCGGTGGCCTCCCTGGAGTACGTCCTCGACACCTTCCGAGCGGCCAAAGAAGCCGGTCTCAGGACGGTTCTGGGCTGCGGCATGTACATCGACTCCCGCCCCTTGCGCGAGCTTTGCGAAGTCACCGATGCCATCGCCGTCACCCTGAAGGGGACCACCAATGGGTTCTACAAGAAGGTGATCGAGGCTGAACTGGGGCCCGTGCAGAAAGCCATCTCCCGACTCGCTGCCACCAAGACTTGGTTCGAGTTGGTCTACTTGGTCGTCCCCACCTACAACGATGACCTGAAGCGAATCGAGCGCATGTGCAAGGGCCTGGTCCAGATGGTGGGCAAGGAAGTGCCCATTCACTTCGGGCGCTTTTCCCCGACCTTCCAGCTGCGCAACCTCCCGCCCACCTCCCGAGAGACCATCGAGAAATGCTGCGACATCGCGAACGAGGCGGGGCTGGAGTACGCCTATGCCGAGAACATCCCGGACCACCCCCGGTCGTCCACCCGCTGCGACCGCTGCGATGCCCTCCTGATCGAGCGCATGGATGTGAAGGTGGTCAGTGACCGGATCGGGACCACGGGGCGCTGCCCGAAGTGCCGGAACCAGATCCCTGGGGTCTGGCAGTGATCTGGCTTCCCTTCCTGCTCTTCGGCGCGGGGGCCCATGGCGTACAGACCATTCTCCTGCGCGAGCTTCTCGCCCTGTCGAACGGCAGCGAGCCCGCCGTGGCATTCGGTCTGGCAGGATGGCTCATGTTGGCCGTGCTCGGCAGCTTGGTCGGAGACCGGCTGGCCCAGCACCCCCGCGTGACCCCCCGCATCCAGCGCTGGACGTTCGCCGCCCTGCTGGCCTCCCCCTTCGCCGCTCTGCTTGGGCTGCTGGTCGCTCGGTTCGGCAAATTCCTCGCGCCAGTGGAGCCGGCCAACCCCCTGCCTCTGCTCTGGCTTGGCGCCGTCTCGGTCCTCTCCTGCGGCATTCCCGCCCTGGTGGATGGCCTGGCCTTCCCCCTGCTCCTGGCATTCTGCCGTTCGTCTCCCGACCGTGCCGAAAGCTCCCACACTGGCGGCCATGCCTACAGTGCCGATGCGTTGGGCACCGCAGCGGCGGGTGCCTTGCTCTCCTTCCTACTGCTCGGACTCATCCCCGGATTCTCCCTGGCATGGGGCTTTGCCTGCCTGCCTGCCCTTGGTGTCTTCGCGCTGCGCCGGGGGCGTCTCCCGGCCATTCTGTCCCTGTCGGCCGTGCTTCTGGGAACGGCAGGCCTCTGGCTGCTCGACCATGGCACGCGGCGCTGGCTTTGGCAACACTACCACCATGCCCCCATGTCCCTCCTGGCGGTCCACGAAGCTCCCCATGGCGTCGTGGAGGTGGTGGACTACCAGGGATCGGTCAGCATCTACCGGGATGGCCTGCTCGATCTGTCCCTGCCAGACGAGCAGGGCCGCGACGATCCGGCTCATGTCGCCATGCTGCAGGTGCTGGCACCCAAATCGGTCCTGCTGGTCAATTCCGTGCTGACTCCTGCCCTCTGGCATGTCCTCGACCATGGCCCAGCCAGCGTGCAATGCCTTGATGCCCCGCCCGACCTGATCCCCGCCGTGCGGGCCCGGGTCTGCCGACGACAGGAAGACGCCCTGGATTCGCCGAGCGTGCAGCGGGCCGTGACGGACCCGCTGGCTTGGTTGCGGGAATGCGAACATCGGTTCGATGTCGTCTTTCTGCGGGTGCCGGAGCCACTCTCTCTGGGGGCGGCTCGGGCATGCAGTGTGGAGTTCCTCCAGGCAGCCTGGGAGACGGTTGCGGATGGCGGCGTCCTCGTCTTTGGCCCGATCACGGGCGGCGGCCCCAGGGGCGGCGGCACGTTCCTGGACCGGAACCGCACGATCCACGATACCTTCAAGCACGCGTGTGGCCAGGCCATGGTCACCGGCGACGAGGCGCCCTGGCTGATCGTTCGCCGGGGGGGCGCCCCCGTGGACCTGGACTTTGCCTCCCTCTGGCGCAAAGCAAAGGGCAGGGGGATCAAGGGCTTTTCGCCCACCGCCTCTACCGACGAATTCGCCCGGGAACGAAATGCGTTCGAGCTCCGCCATGCGCAGCCGCACAACCCTCTTTCGCTGGAGACGCCGGAACCGGGCAACGCATCCATCTCGACGCTGGCCCGTCCCCGCGTTGCGGCCCAGACGCTGCAGACGTGGTTGCAGGTGACGAAGGACCGCGCGGCCGGGCTCCTCGCTGCCGACCCCAAGACCACGCTTTGGTGGTGGGGGCTGATTCTGGTCCCCTTGCCCTTGGCCTTTGGTCTGGGCAGGAAGCGGCGGCGCCTGCCCCCCTTGGTGATCGCGATGTATGCCGCCGGCTTCTGGAGTGCCCTTGTGCTCTGGGGCGTGCTCTGCGCGTTCCAGGCCACCCACGGGTCGCTCTTCCAGTATCTGGCCACCATCAATGGCGCCCACATGCTCGGGATGGGGTTGGCGGCGTCGGCCTTCTCCCGCCTGCGGTCGCGTCGGCTCCTGGCCTTCCTCGCGCTGTGCGCGCTCAGCGCCGGCGCAGTGCTGTGGCTCCGCCTGCCCGGCAACCGCGTTCCCTTCTGGGCGGCCGCTCTCCTGGGGGCCGTGAGCGGGACCCTCCCGGGGGGTGCCTTCGCGATCGCCTCCGGTGCCGCCCCGGCGCAACGGCTGCCGGGCACGCTGTATGCCACCGACTTGGCTGGCGGTCTAGCCGGGTTCGCAGTCGGCGTTTGCGTCCTGCTTCCCCGGGGGATCATCCACCCGCCAGTTGCCACGCTCCTGCTGCCCCTGCTGATCGTGGTTGCCCTGGGCGCACAACTCCGGCGCGCGCCGGGAACGTAGGGGATTACTCCTTCTCCGCCCGGCGAATGTCCACGGAGAGCTCCACATCGATGGAGTCATCGATCAGCAGCGTCTTGGCCTTGTCGTCGTGGTCGGTACGGACGAAGTTCCGGATGCGCATATTGCGCACGGACAGGGTCACGGGAATCAGCGGCAAGCCGTTGCCGGGGTTCTTGGCCACCTTCACATCCTCCACCAGCACGTTCGCGATGTTCCCCCGGCCCTTGGGGAAGCGCCAACGGTTGAGATTCAGGCAGTACATGCGACAGCCGCCGCGGATCTTGCGGATGGTGATATCGCGGATCGGGGCCGTGTTGCTAAGCAGGCGCACGAAGGTATAGGCATCCTCGGCCGAGATGTCCTCCACCAGGATGTTGCGGATGGGCCCCAGTTTCATGCCCCGGTTGAAGTGGCGGGTCACGTCATCGTCGGCGTTCAGCGCGACCATGTCGTCGTTGGGCACTCCGGCACCCTTTGCGGAGATGTTCCGGATGACCCCGTTCTCGGAGAAACCGCCCACATGGATGCCGTCCTGATTGGGGCGGATGACCGTGTGGTTCAGCAGAACGTTCTCGATCAGGAACCGATCCACCTCGCCCACGCGGATGGCGAAGGACTCGTTGTTGCGCATGGTCACGTTGCGCACGGTTAGCTTGCGCACCTGCACGAAACTCATGCCCACGCCGCCGTAGCTGTCCTTCGCGTGCTCCTCGCCGCGCGGGTTCTTGGCGCAGTTGCCGTCCCAGACGCCGCCGTCAACCGTGATGTTCTCGCTCCCGTTCTCCACATCGCGGTTGCGGATCAGGAAGCAATCGCCGCCCGCTGCCGCTGCCGCGCCATCGCCGAGGCGGACCACCGCCCCCTTGTCCAGGCTGAGTGTGGTGTCCGAACCGATCAGGAGCGTTCGCCGAATGACATAGACGCCCGCCGGCACGTGTATCGTGCGTTGGCCGCTGTCGAGCGCCTTTTGCAGAGCGGCCGTGTCATCGGTCCGGCCATCGCCGACCGCGCCGAATTGGCGCGCACTCGCTGCGGAATCGGGGATCTGGGACATGGCAGTCTCCATCGTAAAAATGAGGAAAAGTATCGAAACAAACAGTCTTGTTGTCACTCGATTCGGTCTCCTTGCGGGGGCGGTGCCGCCCCATGCCACCTGGCAGTGCAGGCGGCTACCAACTCAGAAGTGAGGCTGATACGGTAGCCGTTCGGCCGTCGGTACCCAAGTCCTCTGCGTCGGCGACGAAAGAGCACTGCACAGGTTGCCAATTGCCAAGGCCGGAACTATTTTAATAGTGCAAAGGGCGTGTTTTTAGCTAAAAATTCATCTCTACCGCACATCTGACAACCCCGCCTGCAGATGGGCACCCAACCAGAAGAAGGAAGGCCCCACATGAACCGTAAACGCTTCACCCTCATCGAGCTGCTGGTCGTCATCGCGATCATCGCGATTTTGGCCAGCATGTTGCTGCCCGCCCTCTCCAAGGCCCGCGAGAAGGCTCGTCAGGCATCCTGTACCGGCAACGTCAAGCAGATTGCCCTCGCTTGGGCCATGTACCTAGGGGACGCAGACGACTGCGCGCCGAACTACTACGGCGGCAACACTGCCAACTCGAACATCCACACCCGCCTGCACCAGTACCTCAGCGACTACAAGGTCTGGAAGTGCGGCTCCGGCAATGGCAGCAGTTGCGCGACCAGCAGCCACAATCCCGAGACCCAGATGCGCAAGAACTACGGCGGCACGGGCTACGGCTACAACATCATCTACGAGAGCTACGGCGACTGGAACAACGATGGTGACAGCAGTGACACCCTCGGCTGGCGCAACGGCCGCAGTGTGGGCAGCTGCAAGTTCCCCAGCTCCACGGTGACCTTCGGCGACAGCGGCTGCGAACGTATCCGCGGCTACTCCAACTCCTGGAACGAGCATGTCCGCGGTACCTACAACCGCCATGGCGAAAGCAACAATTACTCCTTTGCCGATGGTCATGCCAAGGCGTACCGCTCGATTCCCTACGGTTCCTGGTTCGACGTGGCCCGCAGCACGCAGGACACCAACTACGGCCGGTAGAGCGTAGTTCTCCCGACTCTGATCAACGCCCCGGACGGCTCGCCGTCCGGGGCGTTCTCTTTCCTAGCGCCCGACTGCGCGCCAGTCGAGCTGGTCGGTGATCAGGACTGCCGCAAGGCGCGTCTTGCACTCGCGGATGTGCAGGCGGAACTGCTGTTCACCTGCCGTCAGCTTGATCTGGGCCTTCACGGGCAGGCGACTCCAGAACCAGCCATCGCCCGTGCCGGTGTAGTAGTTGACGGGCTTGCCGCCGTTGATCTCCGGCATGCTGAGGTAGAAGGAGTCGCTGCCCTGGTCCGGGGCGCTGACCAGCCCCCAGATCGCGTAGGAGCCGGTTGTCGGCACCCGGAAACGGACGTCGGCATAGCCATCTTCTGCAGGACCTTCCATGCGCTTTCCCGCCCCGATGCCGGAGATGTAGGACAGTCCCTCCTCAGGATCGCGCCCGCGGGACATGAGGGCCTTGACCACCGGGAAGTCCCCGGCACTGATACGGGCGAAGAACGGGCCCTCGGTCGGCGTCTTCGCGACGGCCTGGACCGGCGCCGACCATTGCCCCGCCAAGTTCCCTGCGCGCAGCCGATAGAAGTACGTGGTCCCAGGCATCGTGGCGAAGTCATCGAATGCCGTGATCCCCCGCTTGCCTGCAATCCGGTGCCGACCGTCAAGCGGGAAGTCGGCAGTAGTCCCCCGGTAGATCTCCACGCGGCGGCTGGCCCCGAAACCATCACTGTCGGCCCAGGACAGCCGAACGGCGCGGGGACCAAGCGCGGTCGCGGTCACCTGCACCGGTGGTGTCGGCGGGACCCGACTGAGATCCC
>JABGQJ010000270.1 GCA_018648945.1 Victivallales bacterium | reverse complement strand
TTCCATGCCCCTCCAACAGCCGCCGGAGTTCCTTGGCATAGGGTACGCGCCGGTGATGCTCCTCCTGGCCATCAAGGTAGGCAACCACCTTGGGCACACTTGACTCGCTCACCGTGAACGCGCCATACCCGTTCTGCCAAGCGAACCCCCGCAGCTCCGGATTTCGCTCATGGATCCACCGGGAGGAGTTGGCTTTGATGACCCGCACCAGTTCGGCGGGTGCATGGGTTGGCTTGGCAACGACGAGAAGGTGGACATGGTCTTCTGCCGCGCCGCCTCTGACGAGATGTCCCCCTTCGTTCTCCAAGACCCCGTGCAGGTAGAGGAACAGCTCTTTGCGCAAATCGTCGTGGAGATCGGGGTGACGGTTCTTGGTGCTGAACACGAAATGGTAGAGAAGTCGGCTGAACGTGTGTCCCATGGTCTCTCTTCCGCGATGGTTGGTGCTCGCTGCGGGCTGATGGCCTTGCGGGATATGCCGCCCTCCTGCGGGGGCTCATGAACGGAAATCCTCTATCCACGGGTTTGCACCCGTGGCTACGATATGTCGCCCTCCTGCGGGGGCTCAATGGGTGGCTTCGGCAGCAGGCCCTTCTACTCCCGATTGGCCAGGGAGACGAGCCAGGCGGAGATGACGTCGCCGATCTGCTGGTAACCGGATGCCGAGGGATGGACGCCGTTGTTGAGGCGACTGATCTTGACCTCGCTACGGCTATTGGCAGGGGCGGTCTTGGTGGGGAAGCCGCGAATGGTGTCGAGGGCGGTGAAGGCGGCGAGGAGATGGATGCCCTCGGCCTCGCGGTTGGCGTAGGTCTTGGTCAGTTGCTCCAGCATGTAGTGCTGGTTGCGCAGGTACTGCCAGCGGGTCTGGCCGCAGCCGTAGTTGACGGCGAAGGCGTCCTGGGTAGCGGCGGGGGGCACGGGTAGGAGGATGCCGATCTGGGTCTTCGGACCGAAGGCGTGGACCATCTCGATGATCTTGCCGAAGTTCTCCAGGGAGTCGGCGGCTTTCTCCGCGATGGTGTCGTCGCTGCAGCCGAAGACATCGTTGCAGCCGAGGAGGATGGTGACTGCATCTGGGGCCTTGCCGTCGTTGTATTCACGGCAGTAGCGGGGGAAGTCGAGCACGGGATCGGCATCGCCGTCCTTGTAGAGGAAGGGACTGTTGGCCTTGCGTCCCGGATCGGGGTTCTCGTCCCATTTTGTGATGAACGCTTTCGCCGTCCAGCCGCCGTAGCCTTCGTGCCGGACGGGCGAGTCCTTGCCCTTTGGCTGGTGGGAGCCGACGAGGGTCACGGCCAGCTTTTCGTCGGCCTCGGCATTGGCCACGACCTGGGCGGGGTAGAGTGAGGCGTGGGTCAGGCTGTCGCCAATCATGAGCACGCTGAGGGACGCCTCGGCCTTGGAGGGCATCACCCGCACGAGAGTGGTGGCGGACGCGATGACGGCATTGCTGTCATCACGGATGGCGAGGGTCAGGGGGTATCCGCCGACGTCCTCGGCCTTGGGGGTGAAGGTCCAGCGTTCCGCTTGCTGCGCGCCCTTGCCGCAGGTCACGTCGAAGGCGTAGTTCGCCGGATTGATCGCGAGGATCGTGTTGTCGAGGTAGATGTTCGATTCCAGACCGGGGGTGGCGTGGATGACGGGGGGCAGGAGCAAGCGAAGAGCCTGGCCAGCGGCAGCGGTCTTGGTCGGTTCCATCTCGATCTCCATGGTCATGACTACATTGTCGAATTCAAGCGTGGATCCCTTGTCCACCTCGAAGGCGGGCTTGATCTGAGTGACCGTGCCCTTGGGGAAGGGCTTGTCGGGAATGGGCAGCGGGAAGGTCTGTTTCTGCCAGCCCGGCTTGGTGATCTTCACCACCGGTCCCTCGACGTTCTCACCCACCCAGCCGCCGGACTCGCCATAGCAGTACAGCCAGACCTTGAACGAGCCGGTGCCCCGGACTTCCAGGCTGATGCTCACATCCGTGCCCGGCCCAGCAGCGAAGCCCTTGCTGGTAAAGACATGGATCTGCCCGCGTTCGGCGGCGACGCCCAACGCATGCCCACCACGTTCGGCATCAGGGACTGCACCCCAGGTGCCGTTGGCCTTGAAGGCACTATTGAGCATCCAGCCAGCGGGGACAAGATGCCCCGCACCATCCTTGCTGACCTTGCTGAAGTCTCCCCCGAGATTGGGGCGGACCTCGACGGCAGCGGCCAAGAGCGACGCGAGCAATACGAGCGATGCAGTCCGATTCATCGGGAACTCCGGTTAGGCATTGATCTCGTCGCGGGGGATGCCAAGGAAGGGGGCGATGGTCTGCTGGAACTCGAAGAGGTCGAACCAAGGCTGCAGGGCCATCTCGTGCTCACGACACCAGGCGAAGAGTGCGCAAGCCTCGGCCTTGTCCTCACTGCCCGCGAGCTTGGCAGCCATGGCGTCGGCCATGAGCTGGGCGAACTCGCCGTGCAGGTGCAGAATCCGCCAAGACGTGGCGCGGGCGGGGTCCGGATCTGCCAGTCCCTGGGCCACGACCGGGGCGAACTCCGCCACCAAGTCGGCGACCTTGCTCAGTTGGAAGGGGGCCGCCTGCTGCTGGGCGTCGCTGGCCTCGCCACGGACGAGCCGGGGGTTGATCAGTTCGGAGGAAGCGGCCAGGTAGGCACGCGCCTGGGCTGCGCCCTCGCCGAAGGAGGCGGCAAAGTAGTCGGCGGCGATCTCGTCGAAGGTGAGATCCCGGTTCCAGAGCGTGCGTCCGAGAGCGGCCATGCCGAGGCCGGTGGGGAAGAACACGCGCTGGTTCTGGCAACTCATGAAGCCGTCCAAGCCGATGGTGCGCAAGCGTTGCGCGTCCTGCTGCAGAACCTCGGTCATGGCGTACTGCCCGGCATCGCGGTGGTGATCCCACATGAAGTGGTAGTCGAAGTCGAATCCCTCGCAGGGGAAGAGATCCTGCCAGGCCTTGAGGAAGGCCAGATTCGAGGCCGGATCACGGGGAAAAGAGAGCTTGTTGCGCTCGAAGGGCGGCAATTCGCCAGCCACCCCGGCGGTGCTGGCAAAGGGCTCCGAGTAGGAGCGGGTGATGGGCGCGAACATGAGGATAAAGCGGTCCGGGTTGCGCAGTTCCAGCTCCTTCACCGGGGGCCAGAGCAGGTCCACATAGACGAGGAAGACGATGCGCGTGTCGAGCCCTCGGGCGCTGAGTTTCTCGTCCACTTCGTTGAGCATCTGCACATAGAGATCGGCCGGGCGGGTGTCGCGGCAGAGGGGACACTCGCAGTTGTTGTTGCTGCCGTCGGCCAACCAGAAGTGGATAATGTCCACATCCCGGTTCACCTCCGCCCATTCGGCGATGGCGTCGCTGATGATCGTCCGGGCTTCGGGATTGCCGTAGCAGAGGTTGGTGTTCAGGGCGATGCCGCCCCAGAGCTCGCGCTTGCCGTTGACCTCGGCCAGCATCTGGCGAGTGCTGTCGGCAATCTCGCCCTCGTGCTGGTACCAGCCGGGACCGGGGATACCGAAGGGCTCACAGGTCCAGCCATGCCCGACCATGTGCAGATCCAGGCCCCGCAGCTTGATCGCCGCGCGCATCTTCATGGTCAATTCGGCCGCGTCCTCGCTGGTGAAGGACTCCTTCTCCAGCGTGGGATTGCCCATGTGCTGGTACCAACGGTCGAAGAAGGTGAAGGCGTCGCGGAACTGGATGAAATAGGCGTTGAAGCCGAGTTTGGGCAGCCAATCGATGGTGTCCAGGGCGTTCTCGGCGGAGATGGCACCCTCGATACAGATCCCCCGGTGTCGGTAGGACGCCTGGTCGCGCAGGGAGATAGCGGGCAACTCGTCCACCTTGGGCACTACCTCGCCATCGCTCCCCGGGCGCACCCAGGCGAAGCCCAGCTCGCGCAGATAGGTATAGACCGCGAACAGGACCGAGCGCGGGTTGCTGCCCGCGAGGATGCCCCCACTGGCGGTGGTCTCCACGGCCAAAGCGTCGCCGCCGGCCCCCTGCGCCGCCAAGCCGGGGAAATCGGCGAAGAGCCCGAGCTGAAAGTCCCCGCTCGTTCCCGTCGCCTTGAGACACCGGGTGAGCTCGGCAGCAGCGTACTGAATGGTGGGATCGCTGCCGAGGGTTTGGATGCAAGTCGTGTCCATGGTGGGTATCCTTGGGTCTCTCGGGAAGTGCAAGATCGAGCACAACCGTACGATGGTCCGCCCAGCACAGAATGCTAGTCCCCGACACCAAGAGCGGTGAGCGAAATCCGCTGGAACACGAGGTGGGCCTGGCTGCCTTCGTAGACGATACCCAGGGTCCGCTCGTCGATCACGGTCAGGCAGGAATAGCCCGCCCCGGGCAGGGCATCAAGGAGGAGTTGGTTGGCGGCTGGCCAGGTCTGGCCGTCGTCGAAGGAGAGCTTGATGGTCATCTCCTGGCGCGGGGGCTTGCCGCGCGCGGGGTTGGAGAAGGCGAGGATGCCCGCAGGATAGGCCGCACTGGCTGGGCGCACGCGGATCAGGCTGGCCATGCAGACGGGTTCGGGCAGGGCCTTGCCAGAGGTGGGGTGCGCGCGCCAAGTCTGGCCGAGGTCGCTGGTGGTGGCGACAGCCCGGAAGCCGTTGCCGCTGCGGCCCCGGTTGTCCCGCATGTTGAGCATCAGGCTGCCGTCGGTCAGCTCGACCACCTGTGCCTCCGTGGTATCCGGTTTGGCGCCCGTGCCGACTTGCCAGGTCAGGCCATGGTCGCGACTGTAGATCAAGGTCGAATGCGGCGAACGCTGCGCGCTCTCGTCCCAATACTGGGCGGGGAAGACCAGCGTGCCGTCGCGCAGACAGATTCCCGCGCCTGGTCCTTGGAGTAGCAGGTTCCACTTGGGAAGCTTGACCTGAGCAGTGATGTTGATGGGTTTGGACCAGGTCTTGCCATCGTCATCACTACGTGCGAGGATGAGCTGCCCGGTCTGGTCCGGCGACAGGCCGGGCTGCGAGCCACGCACGCCGCGCTTGCCATGGCTCCAGAGCGCCGCGACCCAGAGCGTGCCGGTTTCGCGGTCCACCAGGATCGCCGGATCGCCCACGCCGTTGCCCATGGCACCCGGTTCATCGGGCTTGCCCATGGTGAGGATGGTGCGCATGGGCTCCCAGGTCCGCCCCCCGCCCAGGGAGCGGCTCATGCCCACATCGATCCGCGCCGGTAGATCGGACCAGCCATTGTAGCGAATGTCGTAGACCGCGATCAGCGTGCCCTGCTTCGAGGTCGCCAGGCCGGGGATGCGGTAGCACTTGACCCCGTCGTCGCCCGCCTGGCGCAAGGCAGTCCCCAGACGTTTTGGCGCCAATGGCGTGGGGGTCTCGGGCTCGATGTCTTGGTCACCAATCCTCAGCGACCGAATACAACCGGCAATGCGACCGTCCAGATTGGCCTTCTCGTGCAGACGGGCCGAAAGCCAAATCACATTCCGACCAGGGGAGAGGGGGAGCTCACAGGCGATGCTCGTGGTGCCGGCGCCGGGATTCTCGACTGTCCCAAGCAGGACACGGTCGCCCACGCCTTGCAGGCGCTCCTCGCTACCAGTGCCGTAGACTTCGACTGCCGCGATGTCGCCGGCCGCCGGGAGGGCAAGCGTCACCTCGCGAAGCACGAGGGGATCGGTATGCCCATCCACCTCAACAATGGCGCGGCAAAGGGGATTCACTCGGTTCCTGACCAGAATGGGGGTCGTGTTCTGAGCCAGTGTGATGCGTTGCGCGGTCATGGGTCGAGCCCTCTCGATGGTGAAGTCGTCGATCAACAGGCCACTGTTCGGGGGACTGGTGCAGACGAAGCGAAGACGGTGGATGGGTTGCTCTGGCAGGCGGAACACCACGCGGTTTCGGTAACCGCGACCCACGCGCACGCGGTCACCGTTGTGGACCTCTTGCCAGCCTTCGCCCTTCGGGATCTGGATGCGGAACGAGAATGGCGAACGCGAGGTCCAGCGCTCTGCAGGGAACATGACCACGGTTCCGCCGATGTCGAGTTCCGGGAAGTGGAAGTCCACGCTGCGGTCGCGCCCGCCCAGTAGGTGTAGACAGTGCTTGCCCTGCCGGGGGTGCTTGGCCTCGATCTCGGCATGTCCAGACTCAGCATTGATGGCAAAGCTGTCTGCCTCAAGCGTACGAATCTCGCCCGCTGGAAACTCCTCGAAGCCAGTCTGCACGAGCGGCGCGGCATTCAGGGCAGCGGTCGATGCGATAGTCATGATCAGGCAGCGCATGTTCGGTTTCCACGGCAGTGGGTGAGGCGCGATTGCCACAGCATATGGGCTCAGCTACCGCCTGGCAACTGGTTGCCATTGGCAGAGAGCCGGGCGAGAGTACCAGCTCACACCAGGAGTACCCCATGACGACCCGCCCGAACATCCTCTGGATCTGCACCGACCAGCAGCGCTTCGACACCCTCGGTTGCTACGGCAACCCCTTCGTGCATACGCCCCATCTCGACCGCCTGGCCCGGGAGGGCACGCGTTTCGAATATGCCTTCAGCCAGAGCCCCGTCTGCACCCCGAGCCGGGCCGCTTTTCTGACCGGGCGCTACCCGCGCACCTGTCGGGGGCGCCAGAACGGGGCGGATATCCCAGGGAGTGAGGTGCTGGTCACGAAACTGCTGGCGGATGCGGGTTACGTCTGCGGCCTGGCAGGCAAGCTCCACCTGCGGGCCTGCAACCCGAGCCATCTGGGTGAGAACGGGGTCGAGTCGCGCATCGACGATGGGTACACCGATTTCCATTGGTCCCACCATAGCGGCGTCATGCGCCCCTCCCGGAACGAGTATTGGGACTGGCTGGCGGAGCACGGTCTGCAGTTCCACAATGAGCCCTGCGCCGAGTCGAAGTGCATTACCTACGCCATGACCGGCGAGACCAGCCAGACCGCGTGGTGCGCCGAGAAGGTGGCCGACTTCGTGCGCGAGCGGAGCATGGACGGCAAGCCGTGGCTTTTCTCGGTCAACCTCTTCGACCCGCACCACAGCTTCGACGCGCCGCGCGAGTACATGGAGCGCTACCTGGACCGACTGGATGAGATCCCGCTTCCCGTGCACTGGAAGGGCGAACTGGACAACAAGCCCCTGTGGCAGACCAACGACGCCAGGAACGGCGGCTATGGCCTGGACCGCAAGTTCGCCTGGAGGAACCTGAGCGACATGGACCACCGGCTGATCCGGGCCTCCTACTGGGCCATGTGCGACATGATCGACGACTACGTGGGCAGGATGTTGGCGGCCCTCGACGAGACCGGCCAACGGGAGAACACGATCGTGGTCTTCACCTCCGACCACGGCGAGTTGATCGGCGACCATGGGATCTATCTGAAGGGGCCCTTCTTCTACGACTGCTCCGTGCGCGTGCCGCTGATCGTCCACTGGCCAGGACGGGTCGCGGCGCAGGAATCGCCCGCTCTGGTCGAACTGCTCGACTTGCCCCAAACCTTGCTCGACGCAGCCGGCCTGCCTCACCATCCCGGCATGCAAGGCAGGTCGCTCTGGCCCTTGCTTACCGGCGAGGCCCCGTCAGACGAGCACCGCGACAGTGTGTATTGCGAGTACTACAACGCCTGCAACGGCCACAACGGCAGCTTCGAGCAACCTGCCATGGCCACCATGCTGCGCACCCGCCAACACAAACTGACAGTCGCCCATGGCCAGGACCAGGGCGAGTTGTACGATCTCGCCGCCGATCCCCAGGAACTCCGCAACCTGTGGGACGATCCTGCCGCCGTCGCCACCAAGGCCGAGCTGCTGGTGCAGCTCAGCGACCGCATGGCCTTCGCCTGCGATCCCTTGCCCAACCGGCAGGCCCCGTGGTAGGTCAGATCTGGGGGGCGGGCTCCAGCAGAGCTTCGCGAATGCGGGCGATCTCGTCCGCAGTCAGACCCACCGCCAGCACGTAGTTCTCGATCTGCTGGTTGATGCTGTCCGTCTCGCTCTTGGCAAAGCTCTTGAGCCCCTCGAGAATGGCCAGGAACGGCCCGGAGTGGCGCGAGCGCTTGCCCCACACGGAAAGCGAGGTCAACTCGTAGTCGAGGGCCAGATCCTCCATGCCAACTCCGAGGAGTCCGAGCAGAAGGACGACAATCGTTCCCACGCGATCCGCCCCCGCCCGACAGTGGCAGAGAACCGGATAGCTGGCGGGATCGGCAAACAGCTGGAGGGCCTCCCGGTAGCGAACCAACCCCTCGGGGGTGGCAAAGTCACCATAGGCAGGGATCGGCGCGTGGTACCAGCGCACCAAGGCTTCGTCCAGGACGGGCTTCGCCCCCTCATCCCGAGCCCGGAGGTCCAAGTCCGTGCGAATCCGCAGTTCATCGATCAGGATGGTGGCCGTTTCGCCTCGAACGCGACTGCTGCTCATGGCCGAGGAGCGATACACCGCTCCTTGTCGCACGCGCATCCCGCCCGGAGCCTGCCAGCCACCAAGGTCACGCATGTTCGTGATGCCGGGAACGAAAACCCAACGGGGCATGGCCGGGTGGGTGTCAAAGGTCCATGCCTCCGACTCAACCGGATGGATGCGCCTTCCCTCGGCCACGACCTTCCAGTAGTAGCGCATCCCCACGAAGAGGTTCCGGACCACTGCGAACGGCTGCGACAGGTCGCGGAGCACGGTGGGATCCGTAAAGCCTTGACTGGTGGCGAGATGGAGGGAGTAGCGAATGCGCCCCACTCCCCTGGGCAACGGCTGCCAGGCGAAGATCACAGGTTTGGGCCGACTGTAGTCGGGGCCCCCCGGCGTCGTGCGGACCTCGTCTGCTCCCGTGGGGAAGGCTGGCGACGCATCGTCCTCGCCATGCTCCACCACATGCCGCTGCAGGGGGGCCGTGGTGGTCCCGTTTTCCGGTCGTACGAGTTTGAGCGGCTCGGTGGTCCGCAGCTTACGTTTGAAGAAGAACATCAACTCCCTTCTCCGGGTCTCGAATCGTCCGGTCCCGCAGGCATCCCATCCATCACGGGCACCGAATCTGTTTGGAAACGCCTTGTGGCAATCATCCCCGAATCATGGTTGGTATACCGATCCCCGAATCGGTGTCTGGTGTAGTATAGACTACCCCGACCGTTCCGGCAACGGGTAGGCCATCACCTTGTCGCCACCTACTGACCAGCCATTCTCCCGGCTAGTTCCGTAATCCCTTTGGCGAGCATGCGGCACGCGCCGATGGCGGCGATGACCTGGATCCACCGATGGTAGCGCTTGGTGCTCAGATGCTTAACTAGCCAGATGCCAAACAGGCCGCCCAGAAGGATGGCCGGCGCAAGCTTCAGGTTGAAGAGGAAACTGTCGGCCGTGATGAAACCAAG
>JABGQJ010000027.1 GCA_018648945.1 Victivallales bacterium | reverse complement strand
CACTTGCTGGGATGAGAAGGGGGTCAGTGTCGCGATTGCCGAGGGTGGCATCAGCAAGTTCGGGAGCCGAATCGAGAGCGGCGCCATCTGCGCGGTGGTCACGGGCAAGCGCCAGATTCCGGACGCGGACTTCGAGAGGCCCCCGGCCAAGGGGCTGGACGAGGCATTCAATACGCGTTTCGTTCTCATTACTCCGGAGAACATGGCGAAGCATGCGGAGTACTTTCCGACCCGCAGGTAGTGCTGATCTGCATCGCGGGGATACTGCCTCCGCAGGATCGTCCTGTTGGGGAAGGCCAGACTGGCGAAGCGGGCGGGAGCGAGTACCGTTGATGAAGCGGGCGACCATCGAGCCATCCGCAGACTGACCCACGGAGACTCGCCATGCTGCGCCTTGCCCTACCCACTCTCGCCTTGCTGTTCACGGCCCAGTGCCTGGCCGCACCTTTGCCCACCGATCCCAAGGTCTGGTATCGGGATCCGCTGCAATGGGCGTCGTCTCCGGATGGCGTCTGGCGCATCACCGGGAACGCCAACTCCCTGAACGTCTGCGAGCAGATTCCCGTTTGCACGCAGGCCGAGATCAGCGCCACGGTCAGTGCCAACACCGCCAATCCGGAAGGTTGGTCGGTGGCTGGCGTCGCCTTGGCGGCCGACACCCGCAACTTCTGGCATCTGGCCCTGGTGGCCGCTCCTGAGAAGGCTGGCGGGAAGCGCTATTTCGAGCTGTGCGAGATGCTGGATGGCACGTGGCTCTCGCAGAACAGCCTGAAAGTCGTTCTCTTCGAAGAGCCCGGCGTCTGGGAACCGGATGTGCCGGTCCGTCTGCGCCTCAAGCTCGATCCGACTGGCATCGAAGGCACGGCCAAGAAGCTCGATGGCACACTCCTCTACCGCCGCCGGTTTGCCTTTAGCGCGGCAGCCGTGACCACCGGTCGCCCGGCTCTGCGCGCTGGCGGCTTCAACGCCGAGTACCGGGATCTCCAAGGCGTTTGGCGCAATCCAGTTCCCCAGGGCGCGACCGCGAGGAAGGAGTTCCCCGCCTATGCCGTCAAGAGCTCTGTTCCCGATCTGAAGGGCAAGGGCACCGGCTTCTTCCGAGTGGAGCAGCGCGACGGGAAGTGGTGGGCCTTCGATCCGCTGGGCCGGGGCTTCGTCCCCCTGGGCATTGACCATGTGCGCTACAGCGGTTCCCATTGCGAGACGCTCGGCTATGCCCCCCACGGCCGGAAGAACGACGCCAAGTTCGCCAACCGCGGCGAATGGGCCGACCAAACCATCGGTCGCCTCACCAGCTGGGGATTCAATCTGCTGACCTCGAGCTACGACTCATCTCTCATGCACCGGGGGCTGGGGCATACCATGGCGCTCAACGTGGGCAATCACATGGCCATCCTCGGCGACGAGTTCGACATCACCCCGAACGAGCGCCGTCCCTGCTCCGCCTTCCCCAATGTCTTCCACCCCGAATTCGAGACCTTCTGCCGCTACCGGGTACGGGCGCTGGCCACACCGCATGTGGGGGACCCCTGGCTGTTCGGCTACTTCCTGGACAATGAGCTGGCCTGGTGGGGTCGCGGGGCCACCGACACGGGGCTCTTCAATGCCACCATGGGGAAGAACGCGAAGCATACCGCCAAGTTGGGCCTGCGGGATGTGCTCAAGCGTCACTTCAAGGGCGATCTGGCAGCCTGCAACCGGGCCTTCCAGAGCAAGCTGGCCTCCTTTGATGCCGTTCTCGACCTGGAGGGTTTGCCCACGCCGACCGACGAAGCGCGTGCCGCCAAACACGCCTTCCTGACCGAGTGCGCCGAGCGCTACTTCGGCACGCTGGGCAAGGTCATCCGCGAGGTGGACCCGGACCACATGATTCTCGGTTGCCGTTTTGCGGGCGGGCATCTTGATCCGGTGGTCTGGAAGACAGCGGGCAAGTACAGCGATGTCCTCACCTTCAACTTCTACGGCTCCGTGGACTTGGACCGCAACGTGGCGGTAGCCGAAGGTCGCCCCGCGCAGGCTCCGCCGCTGGGGGAGCGATTCGCCGAGTTCTACGAACTGGGCGGCAAGCGGCCCATGATGGTCACGGAGTGGTCCTTCCCGGCCCTGGACTCCGGGATTCCCTGCACCAAGGGCGCGGGGCAGCGCTTCCGCACCCAGACCGAGCGCACCCAGGCCACGGACATCTATGCGCGCACCATTCTCAGCATCCCCTTCATGATCGGCTACGACTACTTCATGTGGGTGGATCAGCCTGCGCTCGGAATCTCCACCGCCTTCCCCGAGAACTCCAACTACGGCATCACCAACGAGGAGGGCGTCCCCTATCCCGGCATGGTCCGGGTGCTCTCCAAGATCAACCTGCACGATGCCCCCAACATCCGCCGCACCGGCCAGACCGGCATTGCCGCGCCCACTGCCGCGCAAGTGGCAAAGCCGCCCGCCGGGCCAGAAGGCACGGAGTGGGTACTCTGGAACCGGAGCGGCAAGGCCTTGCGTGCGGGACCTGTCGTCTTGCCGAACAGGAAGCGCCCTGCAGTGGTCGGGATTCCAGCGATCGAGGCTGGCGGAGCTCACTTCATCGGGGCGAGGTCCCGCTTGGAGAAGCCCGCCCCATCTGTCGATGTCCTGAGCTCGCCAATGGTCCGAACGAACGGCATCGGGTGGTACACGTGGTCCGGGAAGTGGAAGATCAGCGGTCTGGAGAGGGCTGGCCCTCTCGTCAGAAGCATGTCGTACGACGACGTGCCGCTGGGGCACTACAACGCGATGGTGCAGCAGTACGCCGGGGCCAATCGCTGGAACGAGACGAACCACACGATCTCCGTTAAGCGCCGTGATCGGGGATCGGCACACGTGCTGATCCTCACCGGCGAGTTCCGCCCCGCCGAGGGGGACGCCGCACAAGGCTTCAGGCTTACCCACCAACTGGTATTCCCGGAGGGAGAAGACTGGTTCGCAGCCCGGATCCTCAGTGTGAAGAACCTCGGCGAGAAACCCCTGAACATCCGCGCCCTCTTCTTCCGTTTCCATGGTGCCATCGGCGGCGATGCCGAGGGCGATGTGCCTGCCGATGCCGTGCCACGTCTCTGGAAGGCAGATCCCCAGAATGCGTGGTTCGATGAGGAAGCCGACGCTTTCTTTGGAGCCACTGCTCCGGTCTCCAGCCAAGCCAACATTCGCTTCTGGCTCAACAAGCAGGGCGGCCAGCATCCCGACGCCAAGATCGAGTACGAAGTCGAGGTGGCGCCGGGCGAGACTTTCGTGCCGCCCGCTCCGGCCACCGTATACGGTTTCGCTGGCAAGGGCAGGGACTGGCAGAAGGTCGCCCGCCGCGTCGCCTCCAGACACAACTTCCACAAAGCCAAGTAGGTGTATTCATGACCACCCGTCGCAGCTTTCTTGCCGGTCTCGGAGCCGGTGCCGCCGCCTGTGCCCTCGCGCCCTTCGCCAACGCCGCGCCCAAGCGTCGCCCCAATCTCGTTTTCATCCTGGCCGACGACCTGGGCTGGATGGACACGGGCGTGTATGGCAGCACCTTCTACGAGACGCCGAACATCGACGCCCTGGCCGGCCGCGGCATGCGCTTCACCCAGGCCTACGCGGCCAATCCCCTGTGCTCCCCCACGCGCGCCAGCATTCTGACTGGCCAGTACCCCGGCCGGGTTCGGTTCACCACTCCTGCCGGGCACCTGAAGCAGGAGGTGCTTGATCCCATCGTTCCCGAGAAGGCAGCGCCTGGCGTCCGGGTGGTCATGCCCCAGACGCGCACGCGTCTGCCCAACGAAGAGTATGTCACCTACGCCGAGATCATGCAGGAAGTGGGCTACCGCACGGCCTTCATGGGCAAGTGGCATCTGGGCCGCGATCCATACTTGCCCGACAATCAGGGCTTTGAGGTGGTGGTCGGTGGCCGCGAGCACCCTGGCCCGCCAGGCGGCTTCTTCAGCCCCTGGCCCTGCGCCACGCTGCCCAAGGTCCCCAAGGGCAGCCACATCTGCGACGTGGTGACGGACAAGGCCCTTGAGTTCATCCGGCAGAGCAAAGAAAAGCCCTTCCTGCTCAATCTCTGGTACTACGATGTACACGCGCCATTCCAGGGCAAGGAGAAGCTGATCGAGAAGTACCGCAAGAAGGCCGATCCCAAGAATCCCCAGCACTGCCCCACCATGGGGGCCATGATTGAGGTGATGGATCAGAACATCGGGCGCGTCATGGCCACCTTGGATGAGCTGAAGCTGGGCGACGACACCATCGTCGTCTTCTTCTCCGACAACGGTGGCAACATGTACAACAAGGTGGACGACACCACGCCCACCAACAACCACCCCCTGCGCGGCGGCAAGGCCAATATCTACGAGGGCGGTACGCGGGAGCCCTGCATGGTCATCTGGCCCGGCGTCACCAAGGCTGGCAGTGTCTCGGACCAGCTCCTGTCGAGCGTGGACTGGTATCCCACGATCATGGAGATGCTGGGGCTCAAGGCCAAGCCTGGCACCATTCTCGACGGGGTCAGCATGGTCCCTGCCTTCCGTGGGAAGCCCTTCGATCGCGGCCCCATCTTCTGCCACTTCCCGCACTCGCCCAAGATTCCGGAATCGGTCGGGCCGTCCACCTACGTCCATCGCGGCGACTGGAAGCTCATTCGCATCTGGCACGACAACCCCGACGGTTCCCACCGCTATCTGCTCTACGACCTGGCCAAGGACATCGGCGAGCAGAACAACCTAGCCAAGCAGCAACCGGAGCTGGTCCGCGAACTGGATGCGCTCATCACCCAGCATCTTGTGGACACCAAGGCGCTCTGCCCCAAGCTCAACCCCGCCTATCGTCCGGCCCTTGCGGGCTGGAATGCGAGCAAACAGGCCGAGCTGTCCCTGGCCGATGGCGTGCTGACGGTCAAGAGCACCGGCGGCGATCCCTACTTCCACACCGATCAGGTTCCGCCCGTGGCTGGCAAGCTGGTCTGTCGCCTGCGCATGAAGTCCGACAGCAAAGGCGGCGCCGCGCTGTACTGGGGGACTGATGTCCGTGGTGAGGGGCACTTCCACCGCAGCCGCCTAATCCCATGGCAACCCCAGCACGACGGCGAGTGGCACGAGTACGAGGTCGCCTTCGCTGGCAAAGAGAAGGGCAAGCTGAAGAGCTTCCGGCTTGACCCGTCCACCGGCAAGGGGACGCTTGATTTCGCCTGGATCCGGCTCCTCGACGAACAGGGGAAACTGGTCAAGGAGTGGGACTTCGCCAAGCTCGACAAGGGGAAGTAGCGGCTGTGGCGGGGCATGGACGGCATGGGACGATGCGCGGCACGCGGGTTGCCGCATCGCGACCTGACCTGTAGAGTCCGGCCAACTCTCAGGAGAAACTGTGCAACTACGCGAAGAGATCCGCCGGGAAACCGTTCTGGTCTGGGCCTTGGTCTGGCCGATGATCCTCACGAACCTGCTGAACGTGGCGGTGGGAATCGTCGACCTGAAAATGGTGGGGAGCCTGGGGCCCGAAGCGATTGCGTCGGTGGGGGTGGCCCGGCACGTGATGATGCTCCTGATGGTCGTGACCATCGCGATCAGCGGGGGAGGATCGGTGCTTGTGGCCCACGCGCATGGTGCCGGGGACCGGCGGCGGGTGGGACAGGTGGCGGCAAAGTGCATGGGCCTGATGCTGTTCGCCTCCCTTCTTCTCGTCACCCCCACTGGGCTGCTTCTGGCCCGTCCCATGCTGCTGTTGCTCGGGGCCAAACCGGAAGTCGTTGGCCCAGGGACACGGTATCTGCACATTCTCTTCTGTGGCGCGGTGTTCCACATGTCCAATATGGGGGTTTCGGGGATTCTCCTCGGGGTGGGGCGGACGAAGGTGTCGCTCTGCCTGCTGGTCAGTGTGAATCTGCTGAACATCTGCTTCAACTACCTGCTCATCTACGGGATTGGCCCGTTTCCTGAGATGGGGGTGGCAGGGGCTGCACTGGGAACGGTCCTGGCGCGGGGGCTGGGCTTCGCTGCCAGTGTCTGGATACTCACCAGTCGGCGTTTCCCAATACAGGTCCGCTTGCGGGAGTGGTGGAGCGCGGATCTAGCCCTTGCTCGCCGGATTCTCCGACTGGGTGGCCCTCGCTCGCTGCAAGGCGTCGTCCGCAACTTCTCCCGGCTGATGACGATCCGGATCATCACGCTGCTGCCGGATTCCACGCGGGCTGTCTCAACCTATACGGTGGCCATGCAGACGCGGATGGTCTCCAGCTTCATTGGCCTGGCATTCATGTCGGCCGCCATGTCGAGGGTGGGGCAGAATCTGGGCAAGGGGGACCAACAGGCGGCGGAACACAGTGGCTGGATCTCCGCTGCCATCGCGGCGGCGCTGATGGTCGTGGTCGCCGCCGTCTTCCTGCTCTTCCCAGCCCAGATCATGGGGTTCTTCACCGACGACAAGGAGGTGATTCGGCTTGGCCAAGCGTTCTTTGTCATTGTTGCCCTCACGGAGCCGGTCATGGCGTTCGCCTTTGCCCTGGGCGGCGCACTGCGGGGCGGGGGCGACGCGCTGTCGCCCTTTGTCTATGCGAGCGTCTCGGACCTGGTCGTGGTGACCCTGGCTGGGTACCTCCTCGCTGTGCCGTGTGGCCTCGGCTTCACCGGCATTGCCATCGCCATCGCCATCAGTTCGCTGACGCGCGCATTGCCCACCAGTTGGGCTTTCTACCGCGGCGCATGGAAGACGAGGAAGGTCTGAGTCGGGGCCAGCCCCGAACCCCGCCGGGGAGACGCGTCTCCCCGGACCCCTCGTGGAGGCCTGGCGGTGTGGAGTACCACTCCGCAAGGCGACTGCCGTTGCTCGCGCACCGAGGTGGGAGTCTGCGGTTGGCAGGAGGCTGGGTGGCGCAGAAGTCCGCGCGGGGCCAGCCCCGAACCCCGCCGGGGAGACGTGTCTCCCCGGACCCCTCGTGGAGGCCTGGCGGTGCGGAGTGCCGCTCCGCAAGGCGACTGCCGTTGCTCGCGCACCGACGCGGAGGTCTGCGGTTGGCAGGAGGCTGGGCGGCGCAGTAGCCCGCGCGGGGCCAGCCCCGAATCCCTCGTGGGGGTCCTGCGGTGTGGCGTAGCACTCCGCAAGGCGACTGCCGTTGCTCGCGCACCATACCCCACTGGTCCGATCCGACCGGTCCGGCCGATTCGTCCGATGGGACGCCCCGCCGCGCCTGCAGCCAGCGCCCGACCCCCCGCCAACGCCATACCCCGCCCGAGGGCGGGCGAGCCCTGAATCCCCTTGGCGAGGACTACTTGAGTTGGGGCAGGATGATGCCTCGGAGGATGATCTTCTGGCAGAGCAGGAAGACGGCCAGGACCGGGAGGGAGTTGACGATGAAGGCGGCCATCACGGTGAAGGGCTGGCCGGTCTGGGTCTGGTAGAACTGGTAGGTCCAGACAGCCATGGTCCAGATCTTGGGGTTCTGGCAGACGATGATGGCCCAGGCCCAGCCGTTGTAGGCGAGCAGGAAGGAGTTCAGAGCGCCAACCGCCAGGATGGGCTTGACCAGGGGGAGGCTGACACTGAGGAAGATGCGCCACTCGCTGGCGCCATCGATGGTGGCGGCTTCGAAAAGATCCTGGGGAAGGGAGTCGAAGAAGCCCTTGAGCAGGAAGATGGTCATGCCGTTGGCGGCACCGGGCAGGACGAGGGCGGCAAAGGTATTCAGCAAGCCCATGTCACGCAGGAGAAGGAAACCGGGAATGGCGGCTACGGCGGCGGGGAAGGCCATGGTGGCCAGACAGAAGACCAGGATCTTCTCGCTCTGACGCAGCTTGAAGCGGCTGAGAGCATAGCCCGCGAGGGGATTGACAGTGAGGGTGATCAGGATGGTGAGGATGACCAGGATGACGGTGTTCATGACGGCCCGCCCGCGACGGAACAGGTAGTCGAAGACCGCGATGTAGTTGGCGCTGACCTGGTCCCAGGTGAAGGCCCATTGGTGGTCGTGGAAACTGACCAGAACGGCTTCCCGGAAGGGCAGCCGGAGTTCCTCGATGCAGTCCAAGTTCAACCCATAGGCCCTGTTCACGCCGGAGAGAGTGCGGTGCTTGGCCAGGACGAACTGCTGGAAACCGAGTTCCGCCAGGGCGGGGCGGAGCTTCCAGAGGTGAATGGGGATCTGGGTGCCGACGAAGTCCATCCATACCTTGCCGACGGGACCAGCTGGAATCTCGGGGGTGAGCTCCACCGCGCTCCATTCGGTGATGTCCGGCCACTCGGGATCTTCGTCGCGCATGACCCGGTTCATGTACTCCGGGTTGCGGAAGCGGGTCTGCAGGAAGGCGGCGAATTCGGTGCGCCACTTCCCGGTAACCTGGAACGAGACGTGGCGGAGAGGCAAGCGCTTCTTCAGGAACCGGTGCCAGACGGCGCGCAGGTTGGCGGGCGCGGTATCGGGGACGGGGAAGGGAAGGCGGTGCAGTTTGAGGTAGTCTTCGGAAGCAAGCGCCTTCTTGCTGCTGAACTCCGGCAACTCCTTGGCGGCGAATTCCTCCCAGACATAGGCTATGGCAGCGGGGCGCAGGAAGTTGGCCGTGCTGCCAGGAGTATCGAGGTACTTGGTGTAGCGACCATCGCGATACTGCATCCGGAACTCGAGCAAGTCCTCGTAGCGAACGTCCACCAAGGGCGCATAGGTGCGTTGGTCGATGGGTTCGCCGCTCCATTCGTTGGCGGAGACCTTGGCGAAGGTGTCGATGGAGATCTCCCAGGCTTCGTTCAGTCCCGCGAGGTCGCTGTACTTGCGACGCAAGAACGGGCCGACATAGCGCTGGTCATAGGCGAGGATCGTCTCGCGTAGGTCGCAGCTATCGGCGAACTCGCCGTAGTCCATGGCCATGGCGCGGTAACGGGCCAGTGTGTCCTTGTCCTTCAGTTCGGCGAGGACCCCCTTTGTCCACTCGTCGGTGCCGACCCGTACCTCGGTGGTAGTGTGCTCGTCGCCGTTCTCGTCCTTGGTGGTGATTTCGTCTTGGGTCGTCTTGCTGGCATCCCCGATTTGGGACCAGCTGCTCCAGTCGGGAGGCAGCGAGGGGAAGAAGCTGCGCAACTGGCGGATCGAGCCACGATGGGTCGGCGGGAAGAAGCCGCACAGGGCGCGCAGGAAACGGTCTCCCCGATTGACGAGGAAGCGGGGCAGGGGGCTGCGGCGGTCGTAGTCGAAGGGGGTGCTGATGGATCCCGTGGCCATGATGGCGAAGGGGAACACCATGGTCAAGCTGCCGAAGATCAGCAAGAGGTAGATCAGGGCGATGATGGTGCGCCCCTTCGGAGACTTCCGGTCTGCTGCTCCGATGATAGGCATATCAGTCGTCTCCTTTGGCCCGGCGGAAGTCGACACGCCGCAGGATGCGCAATTGCAGGTAGGTGAAGCCGATGAGGATACTGCCAAGAATCCAGGCGTAGCTGGTGGCGAGGCTGAAGCGGAGGTTCACGTAGGCTTCCTGCCAGATGGCCATGCCCATGACCATGGTATCCTTGCCCGGCCCCCCGAAGGTGAGCAGGAAGATGTTGCCCATGGTCTGGAAGGTGGCGATGAAGGCCCCGACGAAGTTGATCATGATGAGTGGGATAATGGTGGGCAGGGTGATGCTCCAGAGCTTGCGGCGCATGCCGGCACCATCGATGCTGGCGGCCTCGTAGAGTTCCTCGGGCACGCTCTTCAGCGCCGCCAGGTAGATCAGGCTGGCGAGGCCCGCGCTGGCCCAGACGCCGGGGAGGATGACGCAGGCCATGACCGTATGGGAGTTCATCAGCCAGTCCACGTTTTCGAAGTTCACCGCCAGATCCCAGACCTTCGCCACCCAATCACCAATCCAGCGCAGCACCGGCAAGCCCATGAACCACTTGACACAGACCCAGAACCACACGACGGGAGGCAACTGAAAGAACCAGTCAAACTTGGAAATGCCCCACTTGAGCGTACCCGAAAGGGCACCCAGCAAGCGGTTGAGCGTGCCCTGTTCCGTGCCCATGTACATCTCCTTCCACATCAGGGTCACGACCAGCCCGCTGGTCATCTGCGGCAGGAAGAAGATGGTACGGAAGAAGACCTTGAGGCGCGGCACCTCGGTCAGCAGGATGGCCAGGAGGATGGGCGTGAAGAAGGCCAGGAGGAGGTTCCAGAGCACATAGCGGAAGGTGGTCCACAGGTAGTGATAGAAGTTGGGGTCCAGCATGATGCTGATGAAGTTGGTGAGCCCGACGAAGGGGGACTTGCCGACGATCTTGTAGTCCTGGAAGGCCATGACCAGACCGCGCAGCAGCGGGTAGTAGCGCCAGAGGGCGATGGTGGCGACGGCGGGCAGCAGCATGGCCCAGGGCAGGAGCCCCTTGTAGACGCCGGCGCGACTCTGGACCTTGCGCAGTTGGTCGCGGACGATGAGGACCAGGAAGAAAACGAGGATGCCGACCACGACAGCCGCGATAATGCGCGCGCGAGGCCGGTGTTTGTCCAACTCCTCGGCAGGGCGCTCGAACATGATGCCGGTATTGGCGTCACGCTCGAGCTGCTTGAGGGCAGCTACATAGTCGAAGCCTTCGCCCTCCGTGCTGAGGACGAGGCTGATCACTTCCCGCTGGTAGAAATCGCGGAATTGGAGCCATTTGCCCATGAAGGGCTCCACCACTTCGAGGATCTCTGCCCGGTCAATGCGATTCCATAGTTCGAGGTACTCCGGCGGGCTTTCGCGCAGGTAGTCCTCGAAGCCAAGGCGCTTGAGTTCGCGGGGGTTGAGGAACTTGGCCTGGCCGGAGGCGACCTTGCGGCGGATGTTCTCGTCGTTTCCCTCCACGCTGCAGATCAGGGTCATGATTTCCCAGACGGTGTCGCGGTACGCCTTCTTCTCCGCGTCGGTGGCACCGCCGCGGTCGAGGACGTCCTTGCCCATCATGAAGAAGCTGTTGGAGGCCTGGAGCACGGGCCGTTGCTGGTCCGTCATGCCAGGGAAGGGCATCATGCCCATGTCCTCGGGCTGGACGCCAAGGGTCTCGAACTCGGTCATGTCGCCGGACCAGAGGGGGTACATGCCAAGATCCCGCCCCATGCGGCGGAGGGTGTCGCGGGTGCTGATAGTGGTGACCCCGATGGAGCCGACGACTACCTCCTCCGCCGAGAAGGAGATCCACTCGCCCCCCACCTCGGTTCGGCCGGCCGTGACGGCCTCCGGGGTGAGTTCCACCGGCTCGCCAGTGGTGGGATGGGGAACCCATGGCTGCCAGCGCAGACGGTGGTAGAGGGCAACGGCGGCGGTGCATTCCTCGCTGGCGACGTTGCAGCGCCAGGTTGGGCGGATATTGGAGAGATCCTCGCCGGTCTCGGGGACGACGAGGTTGATCTCCTGTTCGTTGAAGGTGTGGGTCTCGCCAGTGGTGGGGCTGACGCGGTCCTGGACCACGATGCTCGACCCGGTGGTGGCTACCCAGGGGGCGAAGGCCCAACTGGCTGGGGTCAGCTCGAAGCCGAAGACCTTCCGGTTGGGGTCGTAGAGCTTGCGGCCCCAGTAGACCAGTTCGTCATAGGTGCGGGGCGGCTTGGCGGGGTCGAGCCCGGCCCGGCGCAGCACGCGGTAGCTGTAGAGGATGCCGACGTAGGTGCCGCCCCGGTTGGGCAGGGAGTAGGGGATGCCATCGACCGTGACGACTTGGCGGTAAAGGGGCTTGATCCTCTTCCAGGGCTCCCATTTGGCCTCGTCGTCGTCGATCTGGCCATTCAGGTCTGGCTGACCGTCGGGACGGACCTTTTTCGTGCCATCGGCCAGGATGCCGTCCTCGCCGATCCACTCGGTCAGGGGATGGGCGAGGCCCTGGGCCACAGCCTGGCGGATATCGGTCTCGAAGATATCCGGGCCGATATTGGCCGCCATGGCCATGGCCAGGCTGGCGCGGGCGCCCTCCGCAGGCATCTTGATGCCGTCCCACTGCTTCAGGTGCACGTTGGGGTGCGCCTTGAAGAACTCGCGCAGGTTCTTGGGCTGGCGGTTCTGGGTGTTGTACCGCGAGGTGACCGAGATGTCGAATTCTGCCGGCGCGGCCACGAGCGGCAGGAACCCCGCGTGCGCCAGCAGAAGGGCAAGCACGAGGGGTCGCAGGGGGGCATATGGCGTCATCTGTGACAGTACTCCACGGCAAGAGGGGTCCGGGTCCGGGGAAGCCCGTACTGTAACCGTTGGTGCGCCCGAAGCAACGGGGACGGTATATACATGGAGCGGCCGATGGCCGCAACCAAACGAACATCGAACATCGAACATCGAGTGGGGAAGGGGAACCAGATACGCGTGACCTTCCGTCAGCCAGAATCTTGTACAGGAAACAAGAAGCTGGCTGGTAGTAGTCCGGAGGGGGGAGGACACCGCGGGCACAGGGCATGCGGCCTGGCGAGATGCCGCCTATTTTTGTCCGTAATAGGCTCCGGGACCGTGTTTGCGCAGGAAATGCTTGTCCAGCAGGGGGGTACCGACCGGGGGTGCTTCGGGGGCGAGGGAATAGGTGTGCAGAGCCATCTGGGCCACGGCCTCAAGGACGACGCTGTTCATGGCCGCTGCGGCGGGGCCCTTGCCCCAGGTGAACGGACCGTGGTGTGCGACCAGCACGGCAGGAACTCGGAGGGGGGCGAGGCCCGCAAAGGTCTCGACCACGACCCGCCCGGTGTTCGCTTCGTAGTCGCTGGCAATCTCCTCGGGGCGCAGGTCGCGCGTGACGGGGACCGTGCCGTAGAAATGGTCGGCATGGGTGGTTCCCAGGCAGGGGAGGGGGCGGGCAGCTTGGGCGAAAGCGGTGGCTGCCGTGCTGTGGGTGTGGGCGACCCCGCCGAGATCAGGGAAGCACCGGTACAGCTCAAGATGGGTTGGCAGGTCGGAGGAAGGGCGCAGGTCGCCCTCGATGATGCGACCAGCAAGATCGACGATGACCAACTGCTCCGGCCGGAGCTCCGCATAGGCGATGCCGCTGGGCTTGATGGCGACCAGGCCGGATGCCGGATCGAAGCCGCTTGCGTTACCCCAGGTGCCAACCACCAGCCCATTCTCCACCAGACACATGTTCGCTTCGTAGACCGCTTGCCGGAGGGGGGCCGGGTAGATGCTTGCCATGGGGTCTTTCCTGCTTGCGGAGATTGCCGGACAGAAAACGGCCCGCCGGAATGTTCCGGCGGGCCGTGGCCGTTGAGAGACTGGGGGATCAGGCCCCGCTATCGACTAGTTGCCTTTCGGGAAGTACTCAGCGTACTGGCTGAGGTTCTCGGCCGTGATCAGGACGAAGCGAGTGCCGAATGCCTTATCCAGATCCTTGTCAGGCTTCAACTCGTAGTCCTTGTCCGGAATCTGGCGTTTGCCCGCGACCGCAGCACAGATCGCGCCGCTCTTGATCCTCCTGCCGAACCTGGCGATGCCGCCTTCGGCGATCGCGACCTTCGCGCCCTTCTCGCTCCAGATGCTCAGCTTGGTGTAGTCGAGGGAGCCCTTCCTGCGGCCCATGCCCGACTCAACGCCGGGGAGACCGGTCAGGCAGATGAACAGATCGTACTTGCCCTTGTAGGCTTCAAGTTCCTTGTTCAGCTTCCTGACGTCGAACCATTGCTGGGTCTCGGGCATCATCATCATGTCGCCTTCGCCGCCCGCGGCCTCCATCTTGGCCTTGATGTCCTCGGGCATCTTGGGCTCGATCGTGCCGACAATCTCGATGTCCCCCATGGCGTCCTTCAATCCCTCGAGGACGGCGATGTGGGACTTCTCGCCCGGCTCGTTCTCTTCGCCACCCATGGCCGGAGTCTCCGCAGGCAGAAGGACCAGGGCCTTCTTGCCAGCGAATTTACCGGCGAGGAAGGTGCCGAGCTTCTTGCCTTTGATGACGCGATACTGGCGCTCGAGGCTGCCAGCGTCCTTTTCGCCGCCGCCAACCATGGTGTAGATGGCAGCACCCACGGCGATCAGGACACAGAGAATGGCGACCGGACGTCCCCACGTTGCACCCGCTTTCTCTTTCTGTAGACCGACAACCATGCCAACGAAGGCAACCGCCATAATAAGATACAACATGATCAGATACTCCTACTTTCGCTTTGGGACGTTGGGCGAGAATTCGCTTTTCAAGACTAGGGGGATGACTGCTGCGGAGGCGGTCCCTCCGGGTGGAACTAGGCACGGATGGGAACCACCCATGCACAGCGACAGCTTCGGACCCAATTCATATAGGGTATCCACCGAAAAACTGTCCGAAGGTACACCGGTCTCGCATGTGCCGCAAGCCGAAGCGCAAAAAAGTCTTTTGCTCGACGTCGTCCACGGAGGGGGGGGGCGTCCGTCGCTGCCAGGCAACTGTGGCTGGAGACCACTGTGCAGAGATCTTGGCGGCATCTCAGATGCAAGGGGGAACGCGGGCCGAGCCAGGAACCCGGATGGCATAGCATAGGGCGGGTAGCCTGCGGTCGGCCCCGGGGCGACTGAGGACGAAACATCCCAGACGTTGTCACTTGCGGACTTGCAAAACGCGTCTCCATTGTGTATGTAGTGCGGCGATTTGGTTATGTTTCTGGAATGGGAATATGCTGGGCACGCTCCGTGCGGAGAAACTGGGACGGCAGCGGCTATGCACAAGTGATGGAGATTTGGCCCGATGAAGAGATTCTCCGAAGAACACCAGTGGGTCGAGTACGATGGCCAACAGGCCACCGTCGGCATCACCGCCTACGCTGCAGAGGAGTTGGGGGAGATCACGTTTGTGGAGCTGCCCGACCTGGGGGTGGTGGTGAGTCAGGGTGAGGCGCTGTGCGTAGTGGAATCCACCAAGGCCGCTTCGGACGTGTTCGCTCCTGTGGGGGGGACGGTGGTGGCGGTGAACGAGTTGCTGGAAAAGACCCCCGCCCTGGTGAATGATGCGCCGGAAACGAGGGCCTGGATCTGTCGACTTGAGGAAGTGGACGAAGTGGATCTCGAGATCCTGATGACCGAGGCCCGATACGACTCGCTGCTCGGCGACGACGGAGGGGGCTGAGTGGCTTCCGCCAAGCGCAGACCTGCTGCCGCTGCCGCTCGTCCCGCCGGTCCTGACCCGGGAGAGCCCGACCTGATCGTGGTTGGCGCGGGTGCGGCCGGCCTGATGGCGGCGGCCAGCGCCGGTGAGCTGGGCCTGCGGTGCGTTGTGCTGGAGAGACGGCACCGACCGGGGTTGAAGCTCCTCCTGTGCGGTAACAACCGCTGCAATGTGACCCGTGAGGCGAGCGCGGAGGGATTGCTGTCGGCCTACGGTGAACCGGTGGCCCCCTTCCTGGCAGAGGCCGTCACCGCATTTCCGCCAAGCGCTTTGCGGGCGTGGTTCCAGAAGAACGGCTTGCGTACCACTGTCCACAGCGACGGGCGGGTGTTCCCGGCCAGCGAGAAGGCGGACGATGTGGTACACTGCTTCCGCGATGCGCTGCGGGGGAACGAAGTGCCACTGGTCCTGAACTGCCCCGTGCTGGGCGTGGAGCGGGAGCCGCAAGGGTACCGGGTTCGGAGCACGCATTTTTCCTTGGTTGCCCCCCGAGTGCTCCTGGCCACGGGAGGGGTGAGCTACCCGAAGACGGGTTCCGTGGGTGACGGCCAGCGTTTTGCCCGCAGCCTTGGCCATCGGGTGACGCCATACCGACCCGGATTGGCTGGCGTGGAACTGGAGCCGCGTTGGCTTGGGCATCGGCGGGAACTCAGCTTGCCCGATGCCGAGGTGGCAATCTGGAGCCAGGGCCGCGAGGTCGCTCGGACGCGGGGCGAGATCCTGCTGGACCGCACCTGTGCGCGAGGCCCGGCAATGGTCAATGCCAGCCGGGTCATTGCCCGTTGCCAGTTGCGGGACGTGGAGTTCGTGATCGACCTGTTCCCCAAGGAGGGCGTTTCGCAACTGGCGGGACGGCTGCTGAAGGGGGCGCGCGGGAAGCGGGATGTGACGAGTGTGTTGCGGGGCGTTCTGCCTATGGAGGTGGCCAGGGAACTGGTCCGGGACCTGCCGGTTGCAGCCGGGGAGGAAGAGGTGGCCCAGGGGCTGAAGAACTGGCGGCTGCGCGTTCGTGGGGTACGCCCACTCAAGGAAGCGATGGTGACCGTGGGGGGAGTGCAATTGGCGGACATCGATCCGGCGACCATGGAATCGCGCCGTTCCCCAGGGCTCTATTTTGCCGGCGAAGTGATGGATGTGGACGGCCCGACCGGGGGCTACAACCTGCACGCCGCCTTCGCGACCGCTCGCCTGGTCGTCTCGCTGATTGCTCGGGGACTGGGCCGCGAGGCGCGTCCCTCCCGGGCTGCGGCTCGGGCACAACCACCGCGGCGAGGGCGCGGCCGCCGCTAGAAGCGGGTCGGGAAGCTCAATATCTTGCGGGCGCGGGACGTTTCTCCAGAGATGCCTTGTGCCCGTGACAGGCTGACTGCGTGTGTTCTTGTCTGCGAAACGCTTACGTAACTGTCCTTTCTGGGACGGGATGTTGCTGCCAATGCATATGATGATTTGGCGACCCGTGGTGCGTATGGTCGCTGTCTGCATGGGTCTTGGGTTCCTCAGTGTGCTGCCAGTCGGGGAGGCCGCCGAGGGCGAGTTGCCCGGTTGGCAGCGTTTGGTTGGCTGCCGCAAGGCGGAGGGGAACATCAGCTTCTCCTATGATTGGCAAGCGACCGAAGGCGTGGAGATGCTGGTCCGCTGCAGGGCGGATGGCGCGACAGCGACGCTGGTGCTCGACGCGGAGAGGCTGGCTGCCACCATCGACCGAGGAGAGGGAAGCACCGTAGGCCGGGCGCGCACGTTCACCACCGTCCCCCCGGGTCACGCGGCCGAGACCAACGTTACTCTCAAGATCCGGACTACAGAGTGGGCCCTGTACCTGAATGGTGCCCTCGCTGCCACGCTGCCCGCGCCTTTCGCCTTGCCTGGCGATGTATGCATCGATGAGGAGCAGGCCGAGTGGGTGCGCTCAAACCCCCAGTTCAGACCCGTGCCGCACGAGGCGTTCCACTCGGACTTCATGATCGAGGAAGGCGCGCCGAACCAACTCTACCCCTGGCAGCCCCAGTCTGGCCAGTGGCGCATCCACACGGCCCTGGACAATGCCTTGGAGCGCCCCGAATCCAACTTGGCGCGGATCAAGCAGGTGCCGCTCACGGCTGACAAGAGCCCGAATTTCTACTCCTTGAAGGGAGTGGGCGAGAATGCCGTCATCACCACCGGCTACAGCTTTTTCGACGACTACGACTATGCCGCGGCGATGCAGATCAACGCCGGCGAGGCGGGACTTGTGTTCTACTACCGGGATGCTGGGAACTACTATGCGTTCACCATCGACATGCTGGATGGCAAGCAGAACCACGGCATCCTCCGCCTCTGGCGCGTCCAAGGAGGCGGGCGCACGGTTCTTGCACAGACCAAGGCTGACTTGTTCCCTGCCCAGTGGTATATGCCGCGGGTGCGGGCCCACACCGACGAGATCGTCTGTCTGCTGGACAACTATCCGGTCTTCACCGTCGCCGAACCCCTGCCCGTGGGGGGGAAGGTTGGGCTTTTCATGAGCCACGACAAGGAGACTCGTTTTGATGATGTCTACCTTTCATCCTACGACCGGCTCCCGCTGCGGAATGCCGGCGAGATCCGCTACCAGACGTTGCTGGCGGACGCATCGTTTGCCGAGAAAGGGGGCCTGTTCGGCGGCGAGGAAGCGGACCCGGCAAAGGCCATCCGGGTCGGGGCTTCCGACGCGTCACGGGCACTGATTCTGGGTCGCCCGCACCATGAAGGCATCTTTTTCGGGGCGGAATTCCTGACGGACGCGGCGGCTGGGGAGTTTGGTCTGGTGGCCGGGTATCGTGGCCCCGGAGAGCCCTTCTACCGCTGCGTCGTTCACCGGCAAGGCGAGGATGAGACGTTCCGTTTGGAGCGCGTGACTGGCGCGGATGCGGAGATTCTCGATTCGTGGACCCGGAAGCGCGCGGGCAGCGGCAGTCCCCGGTTGGCGGTGGACGCCACCGAGGCTGGCTGGCTGCGGTTCCTTGAGGACGACCAGTTGGTGATCCTCCACCCCGTTGAGGGACGGCTTGCGGGCGCGGCGGGTATCTGGGTTGGCGCAGACACCCCGCTTGGCCTGCGCGAGTTGCGCTATGACTTCGAGCGTGAACGGAATAAGGAGAAGGCCCAAGAGAACGAGGTCTTCGCGAAGGACAGTTTCATGCGGCACTGGTCAAGTGCCGAGGGGCAGTGGCTCGGGGATGCCAAGGTCGCGAATCTGTTCTGGCACAAGGGCGACTTCTTCAGCGACTTCTCGATCACCATGCCCTGCATCGCAACGAGCGAGCTGCACGCTGGCGTTCCTGACGGTTCCACCGATGGGGCGGTGGTGGTCCAGGTCGCGACGGACAAGCTGACCTTGCGCATCGCCTTGCCGGGGCAGAAGCCGGAAGTCTACGAAACCCCTCTTGTCGCGCCCAAGGGCAAGAGAGTGAGGAAGCTGGACTACACGCTCCACCATGAGGGGTATTGGTTGTGGATTACGGTGGGTGGGAAGCGCTTGCTTCGTCACCGCCTGGAAGGTTCGTTGCCTGGTCGGCGAGTTCTGGTCAAGGGACTGGCCAAGACGACGGCTCTCACCCATCTGCACCGGAGTCTGGTGACCCGTGTGAATGTCATTGACGACTTCTTCTCGGAGTCGCCGCACAACTGGCTGATCAACGGTGGCAGGTGGCAGATTGTCAACCGCTTCCAGTGCACGCCCAGTTGGTCGCATATGATCGGGGAGTCCGCCAAGACCATGGCGGCGCTGTGGTACAAGGCGGTGTTCGAAGGCGATCTGACGCTGGAGTTCTACGCTGGCACCCGGCACGGCGACTGGTACCAGCGCATGGGGGATCTCAACTGCACGGTCATGGCGGAGACCACCACGCCAAGCTCCGGATACACCGTCACCTGCACCGAGTGGGACCAGGATCTGTCGCAGAAGTGGACCTCGTTGCGCCGCAACGGCAAGGTGCTGGACCGTTCGGACGCCTATCTGGTGCCGCGGCGACGGGCGGGGTTGGTCCGCAAGTTCCTCAACCCGCTGGTGAGCGCGGGGCGGCCGTACCATGGGGCCTGGTACTACATCAAGCTGCGCAAGATCGGCAACAAGCTGGAGTACTATTTCGACAACGAGAAGATCTTCGAGGAAACCGACCCAGAGATGATTCAGAAGGGCCTGGTGGGAATCTGGACATTCATGCATTCCATGACCGTGGCGCAGGTGAAGATCACCTTCGACAGGATGAGTCCCCGTGCCGTTTCCCTGTTGGGCCCGCCACCGGTGCCAGAGGCCGTCGCCGTCCCCGAGCCTGTTGATGTCGTCGTGAACCGCTTCCCGCTGCAAGCGCTGGACCCCAGCCTCTGGTCGGTGGATGATCCGGTGGGGCATACGGCAATCGAGCCATGTCCGGGGGTTGCTCCCGGACTGGCGGTGATCAACCGCCTGGGAGGAGGGAGCATGCTGGCCAAGCCGGATTTCCCGGTGCTGGAGCTCGGCAAGTCGGCCGGGTGGCAGTTCCTGCTCAAGCGGACGCCAGACGCTCAACTCAACGTGCATTACTCCGTCGGTGTGACGGATGCGAAAGGGACCTATACGCCCCAGAAACAGTGTGTGCATCGGGTCAGTGGCGACAACTTTGACGGGGCCGGGCTGGTGGAGGCGGGGCGGACGCTCGTCCCCGGTTCCCTGGCATCGGATCTGGAATCCGGCTGGCATCTCGTCCAGGTGTTGGTGCCCGAGGAGCTGCGCGCTCCAAAGCTGGCCGCTCGCTTCGAAGGGCTTGGCACCACGGGGGAGAGCAGCGTGCTTTACGGCATCGAGGGCAACGGGCCCGGTGCTGCCTACTTCCTGCGCCAATTCTCGCCCTTGTTCTACGGTGCTCCCGAGCTGTCGGCGGGCGAGACCCCCGTGCTCTTCGTGCTGCGCGATGCACGCCATGGCCGTGAGATTGTGCGTTCCGAGGATGCCAAGGCGGTGAGCAAGGCCTTGGCCAAGTTCACGACCCCTGGCATGAACACCGCGTGGCTGCGGGTGAAGTATGGGGACGGCGACGGGTATTCGCGGGAACTCTCGTGGACCGGTCTGCCAACGGAGGTCCGCTGGCAGGCATCGTGGCACGATTCCGAGCCCGGGGCCATTGTCATCCGTCGTCTGGGCGAGATCCCGGATCCCCGGTTTGCGGGAGGGGCGGTTGCGCTCGCGGACGGCACGGTTCTGCCAACGACCGCGCCGGTGCCAGGCGAGTTGCTGGCGCGACTGCCACGCACGGCGGCGGGCATGGCGGGAAGTGAACCCCTGCGGCTCAAGGTGACAGTCGGGGGCGAAGCCACCCCCATCTCACTAGCTTGGAAAGACCGCCCGGTGGACGACCGCCCCGTGTTGCTTGGGATCAAGGGATTGCCGGGCCTCTGTGCCAATTTCGAGAAGGGCACGGGCACTCTCAGCCACACGGCGGACGCGCGCCAGGTGGTGCAGTATGGCCATCCCGAGCAAGGGCGCTACCTACAGGTGCGCAACACAGCGCTGGCCCAACGTCTCTATGCATCCTTCGGCACCAGTTTCCCCGTGTCCAGTTTCCCGGTCTTCCAGTTCCGCTACCGCGCCTATGACATGACCTACACGAGCCTGACCTTCAGCAATAGCCACTATGTCCGTCTCAGTCAGGATCTCGCGACAGCCGTCAAGGTGCGCGGCGCTGACGGGGATCTGGCTGCCGATGGGAACTGGCATTCCTGGCAGGGCGTCGTGAGTGACGCCTTCACGCGGACGCCCCTCGCGGTCACCCGCTTCCAGCCCAGCTATGCTCGCTTCGGTTCCGCCCACGGCGTGGACCAGACGGGGCGGTACACGAAACTCGATCTGGACGATGTGGTTTTCGGTCCTGCCGTGTCGCAACCGAAGCAGTTGTCCTTCACGCCGGAGTTCTTCGACGCGGACGGAGTGGAGCAGGTGCTGGTGGCGGTGTCGCCCGGAGCGATCCCCTATGCCAAGCTCAAGGAGGAACAGCGGGGGGTTCTGAACTGGACGTCGTGCCCGGTCGGGCAGCCGATCACCCCGGACCTGAAAGCACTGTCGGCGGACGGGTTGCACCACCTGCTCTACAAGGCCACCGATCCCGATGGCACGTCGTCGTCGGTGACGGACATCCCATTCCTGCTCGACCGGAAGCCGCTGGGCGTGAAGTTCTCCTTCGCGAGCACGAGCAGTGGCGACTCCAATGGTCTCCACGCCGTGGTGAATCTGGCGAACCACGGGGGCTCTCCCTGGGCCATTGGCAAGTCCTCCTTCCAGGTTGGGGGCAAAGCCAGGAGGGCGTTTTCCTGGAGCAACTTCTATGCGCATTCTCCCCAGCGGGATGTCCTGACCCTCAACTACCCGCTGATGATGCGCAGCCAGCTGGATCAGAGCACGAACGGGAAGACTGTCACCCTCCGACTCAGGAACATCGCGGATGGGGCCGGGAACGCGTCCGCCGACCTGGACATCCCCTACACGATCAACTATGCCAAGGACAAGACCGGGCCCTCCTGGTACTGGCTGAAGTTCGGCTCGTCCGTGCACTCCTTCTACAACTGGGACGGTTCCCACAATGCCAGCCTGGGGTTCACTCCTGCCAGCTACAATCCCACGAGTGTAACCAAGGGCCGCGGCGGCTCGTCCTTCCTTTCTACCCAAAGCTACCGCCGGAACGGCGATCTGAGCCGCAAGGTGAACTGGAAGCCAGGCGTGCATCCGTGGCTCTCCTGTCGCATTTATCTTCCCAAGTACCGCAAAGGGCTCCGGCTGCTCTTCACGCTGGCCACGAATCGGGGCAACTACACCATCTCCACGATGGCACCAAGCAGGGCGAAGTCCGAGCTTGGGCGAGGGCTGAAGCTTCCATGGGCCAGAACCTGGGTCCCGATCTCGGCCAATGTGGGACAGCTTCTCCAGCAGGCAGGTGTCACCCCTGCAAAGCTGAGGAGCCTGGTGGTGTCCACGATCACCATCTCCCGACGGAATTGCGCCAACCACGAGCCCATGTACTTGGATGATTTCTACTTGCACGGCACGCCGGCTGCAGCGGCGGCTTCGAACCGAATGACATGGTATGCGTACGACTGTAGCGGGGTGGACAAGTTGGAGATGGCCTGCCTTGGGGCCAACGGCAAGGCCCAGTGGACACACACGGCAACAAGTCGTACGGTGAACCTGCACCAACTGGCCGTGAAGGTCAAAGGGTGCCAGTGGTTCCTCTGTCGCTCCCGGGATAAGGCGGGGAACCTATCGACCCCGTTCTATCTTCCCATCGCTGGCAAGTAGTCGGCATCTCGTTCTGGAGCACGTGCTTGATCTCCCGCCGCCATCGCTGTGTATTGCTACACATTCCCCGGATGGGGGTTGGCGGCGGATGCTCTTACGCAGGATGGTACGGCAGCAGCGCGCGCGGCCTCATCGGCAATGCATACGCCGAGGAGACCGCCCATTTTGGCTTTTCGTACGGTGAGTAGTCAGGGCGTTTCAGAGGAGAACTGCATGATGGCACGCACAGTAACGGCGGGGTTGGCAATGACGGCAATGGCATTGGGCGGGGACGCGATTGATTTGGGCGGACGGCGGGAGCTCTTTGTGGACCGCTTCCTATTGGCGGAGATGACTGGCGAGGCCAGGCTGCAACTGCATCGCCCGACCCGCCGGGAGATCGTCTTCCGTGCTGACGCGCCCTGGGAAGGCAATGGCAGCGGCTACCAGAGCGTATTCCGCGATGGCGACCGCTTCCGTATGTACTACCGCGGTGGCCACCATGTGGCCTCGGCGGCATTTGAGACTGACAAGCGGTCCTGGGAGACGCTCTGCCTCGCCGAGAGCACCGATGGCATCCACTGGACGCGCCCCGAACTCGGCATCGTCGAGTTCCAGGGATCCAAGAAGAACAACCTGCTGCTCGACGGGAAGATGGTGAGTGAATTCGGCGGCAGCCCCGCCCATACCGCCACCTTCAAGGACACCAATCCCGACTGCCCGGCGTCTGAGCTCTACAAGATCGTCATCTATGGGACCAAGCCGCGCGGCCTGTACCTAATGGTCTCCGCAGACGGCATCCACTTCACTCCCAAGAGCACCACGCCCTTCATGACCACTGGTGCGTTCGACTCACAGAATCTGGCCTTCTGGGATCCCCTGCGCAAGGAGTACCGCCTTTATCATCGCGGCTTCAACAAGGGGGTGCGCGATATCCTGACCTGCACGGCCCCGGACTTCGAGAGCTTTCCCGAGCCCGAGTGGGTCACCTACGCGGAGAGCCCGACCATGGCGCTCTACACCAACCAGATCAAGCCCTACTACCGG
>JABGQJ010000269.1 GCA_018648945.1 Victivallales bacterium | reverse complement strand
TTTGCCTTCAATCGGCGTGGGGTGCGGCGCGACGGCACGATCATGATGCCCAAACCGCAAGGACGCGAGAGGCAGCCGCTGGGGATCACGGATCTCTGCTATCTGGAAGGTCCGATGGACCCGGAGGTCGGCGTGTTCTGCGTGCAGGGAGACGACCAGCAACCCCTGGCCTTCCTGCTCCATCACACCTGCCACCCGGTCAATGTCTTCGGCGAACGCACCACCTACTATGCAGCGTCTGCTGACTGGCCGGGGGCGTGGAGCGCTGCCATGCGGGGGGCATTCGGGCAAGAGACCACGCCTATGGTGCTCAATGGCTGCTGCGGCAACATCAACCCCTGGCATCCCTTCGACCCAGACTGCCTGCCCGATCACCGCCGGATGGGGCACGCGCTGGCAGAGATGAGCCAACGGGTGGTCGGCAGCATGGAGTTTGCGTCGAGCGACATGCTGGACTGGCGGCTCGTCCATGTCCCCCTGCCCTATCGCGACATCCCCCCGGAACGTCTGCGGGAGGTCGATGGGATCCTCACCGCAAACTCCACCCCCCCGCGTGGCCCCAATGGCGAGGTGGACCCGAAGTGGTTCCGGGCCGCCTCCACCCGCAGCGTCGAGCTCTGTCGCCAGCGCGAACCCCAAGCCATGTACGAGGTCCAGGTTCTCCGCATCGGCGATGCCGCGATCATCGGTCTCCCGGGCGAGCCCTTTGTCGAAGGCCAGCTGGCGATCAAGGTGAACTCGGGGGCGCCCTATACATTCATTGCACACCTCACGTCGCAGTATGTCGGTTATCTGCCCACTCGGGAAGCCTATGCGCGCGGCGGGCACGAGGCGAACGCCGATGTGACCTACTGGGCCAAGCTGGCCGCCGGTAGCCTGGAACAAGTGGTGGAGACCGCAACCGCCCTCATCGCCGACCTCTGGCGGTAGGGGCGCGGCAGAATCGGGGCTGTTCCGTCGCCGGTGCATGTCTCGGCACAAATGGCATGGGGCCTGCTTCCAGTGCGTTGTGTTATCTCACCAGGACTCGCGCAGACGGCCTGAGTCCTGGAGGGACTGCCCAAACCCGACTGCGGCCTGGCTTGTTCTGGAAGCGGAGTAGCCCAGTGACCGGATCGGGGGGGCGTTGACAACGCACACCGTTCGGGTACCATAGTAACATGCCCCATGGGGAGCACTGACGTGCGCGCAACCTGGAATCCCTCCTCGACCGCACGCGGCAGTTGGCGACTTGTGAGGCCTACCGGAGAATCTGCCTGATGTTGGATCGGGAGAGAGTCCAGGAAGCCCTTCTGCACCGCGTCGCTGCCGGCGAGTTTGATGCGCAGGTTGTCGTGCGGGTCCTTGCGGCGGCCTCACCCTCTACGGGGCGCGCTGCCGACGTCGTTTCTCTCGTGCGTTGGCTGGAGGATCTTGGCACTCCGGAAGCAGACACCCTTGCCGACCAGCTATGCCCGGAGTGGTGTGGGGAGATCCGACAGTACCTAGAGCTGAAGGCGGCCGGCACTGTGGTGCCCGTGCCGTTGACCCAGGCTGTGGCTGGCCTGCCTGAAGAGGAAGCCCAGGACACTCCTGACGACGATGGCTTGGTCGAAGCATTGGGGATGGCACTGGCAGCCCAGGCAGACTGGCTCGCCCTCCGCGCCAAGAACATCGTGGGGGACCTCGACACAACACTGCAAAAGGAACTTGCGGAGCTACGCGCGACCCTCGGTGGGCGTCCCGATCTCTGGCGGAAACTGCTGCCGCCATGGGCGTTGGCCGAGCGTCTGCTCACGGAGCCGGGGCGATGGGAGAATATGGAAGAGGCGCAGCAATCCACCCAGCGATTCGCTGATCGATTGAAGGAGAATCGAACGCTGATTGCGGAATCGGCAAGCGATTGGCGGCTCCGTCTTCGTGGCAGCATGACGCGCGAGCAAGCAATGGCTAACGTGGATGAACTGTGCAGATGGCCAGCGCGTGGACTGGCGGACGTCATTCCTGCCGTACTGGAGGAGCCGTGGCAGCGACGGCGAGCCCTGCTGGTCTCCACCTGGCGTTTGGGCCGCGAGGAGGTGGACAACTGGCAGGGGTTGCGGCAATGCCTGGCGGCCGAGGCGGAGCGTTGGCGGACGATTCGCCGCCGGCTCGATTTCCTTCAGCGCGAACGAGCCGCAGAGCTGCTGCTGCTTTGGTGTAGTAGCCAGGACGCTGTTCCAGAAGAGGTAACCCAGGCGCTCGTCACGCAGAGCCTCAGGGGGGTGGAGCATAGGTCCAGCCAGTTCCTCCTGCGCAAATACGGCCAGGAGATGTCTCCCGAGGAGCGCCAGAGACTAGCCAGCCCCGGCGCCGCTCCGGCAGCGATGCGGGACGTACCTGCAACCCCCGCAGAGACCCCAATCCCGACCGTAGTCCTGTCGGCCACACCAGCCGGAAGCGCACCGCCAGCCCTGGCGGCACGACCGGTCTTGCCGCCGGAGCCGGTCATGGCGGCAATGGAACCGGAGCCGCCCATGGCGGAACCGGAACCGGTCGCTGAGGAACCGGAGCCGCCCCCCGAGGAACCACCCGAGCCGCCGACACCCACCGTCTGGCAGCGGCACCTTCGCCCATTCCTGACGGAGAACTGGCTGCTGATTGCAGGCATCCTCGGCGTCCTGGCAGGGGTGTCGGTTCTGGTCTATCGCTACTGGGAATCCACGTGGGTGATCCGCTACGCGGTTATCCAGACTCTCTTGCTTGCCGGCACGCTGGCCCTGGCCAGGATGGGGGCATGGCTGGAGCAGCGGGATGCGAAGCTGCGCGACACAGCCGTGGTGCTCACCGGGGCCGCCTTCCTTCTGGTGCCAATCAACGTGCTGTGTCCCGTGATGCTGGCCGGCAAGGCTGGCACATCAGGACGGCTACTTGCCCCCGTGCTCGGCCTGACGCTTCTTGCGGGCTTCTCCTGGTGGCTCCGGCGGGTCACGTTGCGCCTGATGCCAGGCGTCGGGACCAGGCTGAACGGAGCCTTGACCGGCATGCACGGCATCGGTTTCGGTTCGCTGTTGCTCGCGTTCCATCTGGAGGGAAGCTCGGTCCCGGTCGTGCTGGGGGCTTTGCCATTCCTGCTCTTGGCAGCCTGCGCCTGGAGCACCTTGACCTTCCCGGCACACGATCCCGACCAGCCTCCCGAGCCGCGCCTGGCCACGTTCCATGGGGTTGCGCTCTGCGGCACGTTCCTCCAACTGGTCGCCTGGGCACACCTGCGGGCCCAGACCGGGCTTTCAGGCGCAGTGTGGACTTTGGTGGTGGTTCTGGCTGGCGGCCTGGCGTTGTTCGCAGACCATCGACTGGGGAAGGCGAACGGTCGGCCAGAGGAGCATGGGCGGACCGCCTTCGCCGGCTTCTCTCTGATCATGCTTGGGCTACTCCTCAGCCTTCCCTTCCCCTACATTCGCCCCGTTGCCTTCCTGCTAGCCGGCGGGATCTGGATTGCCTGCGGGACCGCAAAGCAACACCCCATTCATGCCTGGATCGGCGTCCCCCTGGCGGCCATCGGGATCATCGCGGTGGCCTTCGTGCCCGGCTTCCCGGTGGCGTGGCGACCGGCTGTCGCGATGCTGGCAGCAGTCCTGCTTGAACCCACCCTCTGGCGGCGGCTGTCCGGGCATTACCCGCCCCTGCAGAGCACGCTGGCGGGAGTTCAGAGCATCCTGCCAGGCGCCGCTGTGGTAGCTGTCGTGTTCACTCAGTTCCACTACCGGCATGACCCCCGAATTGCGGTGCTGGTGATCGCTCTCGCAGCCTGTTCCTTCGCTTGGTTTGCCTATCGAGACCGCGCGGAGCGCTGGGTGCGACTTGCCGCGATCACAGCGGCGATCGCATTGCCCTATGCCGGATTCACGAACACGACGGCGGACGTTGGGACAGCGAACACCATGGCATTCGGGCTGGGGCTGCTGGCCTGGATCTGGATCGGCGTGGGCCATTGGGGGCGCCGCGTGGCGCTCCTGCGCGGTCCCCGCTCGACCATACTGGTGGTCTACGGCGGCTGTGCCATGGTGGCCATGGCAGTACGGTTGCTGACCCAGCGCCTGAACCCCGAAGCCGGACTGGTCTGGGTCTGGATGGATACGGCGGGCCCGATCCTGATTCTCGCCGCCCTAGTGCTGGCGACCTACTGGTCACGCTCCCTGCTGCCGGCGGCGATGGCGGCGGTCGTTGGCGCGATCTTCGCGCCCGAGATGCGGACCTTCCTGGAGCGAGTGCTGCCACAGTTCTCCTGGGGATCGGGACGGGGCAGTGCCAGTTGGGGCCTCATCCTCGTCGGCCTCTGCTTCTGGTTGCGTGACAATCCCCGCCTGCGGGAACTCGGTCCTGGCGACAGTTGGTGGGAAAGGGCACAGTTCCCCTGGCTGCGCAACAACCACACTCTCTTCACGCTCCCCGCGCTCCTCACGGCTGTGTTCCTCTGCGCCCGGGTCGACACCTTTGTGCTGTGGAAGCGCGTGCTGGCCGGGAATCTGAAATGGCAGACCTGCGTGGCGCTCTCGATCTCCGGCCTGGCTTGGCTGGCCTGCGCTGCCTACCTGGACCGCATCAACCAGCTGTGGCTCCGCCTCTGTGCGTATCTGGGAGTGTTCTGGTTGGGGTTTGGGGTTGCGGCCACCTACCTGGTCCTGGGTCGTGGCGGAGAGCAAGTGGTGGCCCTTTGCTTCTGCGTCACCACCCAAGTTGTGCATGCGGTGGGTGTCCTTTACCTGGCACCGCGCGTTGCGTGGGGAGCGGAGGTGCTCGTGAAGCCCGCACGGCGGACCCTCGTGGTCGCTTCGGTAGGTCTGGTGGTGGTCACGAGTCTCTCGGTGCTCTTCCGCGATGGCTTCTCCTCCGTGGCCGTCCTGGCCTGTTTCTGCGCGGGGCAACTGGCTTGGCATGGGCTGCGCACGCGTCGGCAGTTCTTCGGTTGGTTGCTCTTCCCGTTCGTTCTGGTCATGGCGGCCAGCGCCGGGCTGGGGGGGGCGGTGCGTATCGGGGACGCCAGCGGATTGGGCGATGTATCCCTGGCTCCGCTCGGCCTGCTGATCGTGGTCCTCGCCTCGGCAGTGGCTGCGGAACGCTGGTATACGGTAGCGTTTTCGCGTGGTGCGGCATTGGTTACCCCACTCTTGCTTGGCTCCGGGGCCTTGGCCGTGCTGTGCGGGGGGCTCATGTTCGGCCAGGTGATCGATCCCGGCAGCATGGGCATGGTCCACTTCTGGGTTGCCGCCGGGTTCATCCTGCTAGCCGCCCGGGCCAATGGCTGGACAATTCCGGTTCTGCTCGCTGTCACTGCAACGGGCGTCCTGCTAGCCGCAATAGGCGTTCCCCGAGGCGAAACGCGGGTGGTGCTGGAGGCGGCCCTGCAGCCATGGAAGCTGGGCTTGTTCGGCTGCATCCTGTTGGCCTGCACCCATGGGGGAACTTGGGGATTTGGCCGCTGGCCCACCCTCTTCGTCTCGGCCCAGGCTCCTTCTCCATTGCCATCAACCAAGCCGTATACCGCACTGGGAGTGCTCGCCGCCAGTATGGGCGTCTTGGTTCACCTTTCGACCCCCAGCTACCGCGATGCCGCAGCCCAAGTGGGCGCGCCCTTCCTGTCGGCGCTGGCCTTTGCGGGGGCCGCGCTTGCGCCGGTCGCAGCGTTGGCGGTTCCTTTGTTCGTGGCCTCCGGGGCCACCGTGGTGCTCGGCTGCGTGTTGGCGATGCGAGTATTCGCCGGGCCGTGGCTGAGACCCCTGGGTGCCGGGGAAGTGCATCTGATCTGCCTCGGCCTGGCAGTGGCAGTCGGGCTGGCGGAAACGGCTACCTTTGCCGCTCGCCGACGCTGGCCTGCCAGGACCTCCCGCTGGGCCTGCGCCGCCCCGGCTGCGCTCATTCCCATCCTGCTGGTCATCGGCTACCTGCTTGCGCCGGGGTTGGCCGAGACCAATTCTGTTCGCTGTCTCATCTCCGGCCTCTGCCTCCTGGTGGCGGCCGTGTCATTCCGCCGATCCCGCGAGATGGAAGAGGAAAGACCAGTCGCGCTTCTACAGCCCATCTCCCTGGCATTGGCGGCAGCCTCGCTAAGCATGGCCGTGCCCTTTCTTCGCCAACCGGAATGGGCGCTGGGCGCCCTGCTCCTGCCTGGGACCCTCCTCCTGCTTCTGACCGAGGTCCGGGACCGGCAGCCGGAGTCCTGGCGGAAGCTGAATCTGGAGTTGGTCTTCTGGGCCCTTCTTGGGCCGCTGCTGCTGCAGCTGATCCCGCCTCTGTATGGCTGGCTCTGCTTCGCCGCACCCACATACTGGCTCGACCACTTTCACAACCACGCGCTGGTTCCTCTTGTCGCTGGCATCCTGATGGCCCGCTTGGCGACACGGCACCAACATCAGGCCGCCGCCTATGCGACGGGCCCCCTGCTGATCGCTGGGTGCGTGCTGACGGTGCGCGTGTTCCTCGGACCATGGCTGAGACCCCTTGGAGCCGGAGAACTGCACCTCGTCGTTCTCGGCCTAGCAACAGCCGTGATCCTTGCGGAACTGGTCGTCTTTGCATCGCGGGGCTCCTGGCCCGCCACCACGCGCCGCTGGCTGTGCGCCACACCGGCGGCACTTCTCCTGGTCCTCTTGGCCATCGGCTACCTCAACTCCCCTGGGCTAGCCGAGACCACATCGGTCCGCTGCATTCTGTCCGGCCTCTGCGCGTTGGTTGCGGCCTTCCCGTTCCGCCGCTTCCGCGAGATCGAGGGAGAAACCCAGTTTGCCCTCGCCCAACCAATCTCCCTGGCAGTGGCGGCGGCCGCCCTGAGCATGGCGGTGCCGTTCCTTCGCCAACCACAGTGGGCGCTCAGTGCCCTGCTACTGCCCGCAGGACTTCTCCTGGTGTTAGCCGAGCTGCAAGAGCGACAGCCGGAATCCTGGCGTAAGCTCAACCTGGAGCTGGTGTTTTGGGCGGCCTGTGCGCCACTGCTGCTCCACCTTGCGCCGCCCCTGTACCGCTGGCTTTGCTTCCCCGCGCCGGTGCGGTGGTTGGCCCATTTCCATACCCACGCCCTGGTTCCCCTCGTCGCCGGCATCATCCTGGCGAGGTTGGCCGCGAAGCACCGACACCGGACCGCAGCCTTAGCGGCGGGGCCCTTGCTCGCGACCGGGCTGTATGCGGTCGTGGCCCAGTGGCCATTGACTTGGTGCTTCGACTCGGTCTTCCTGCCAGCCACTGTCTGGTTGCTTGCCTTGGCGCACATCTGGCTTGGCCTGATCGCCTCCCCCACGCTTCGCCGGTGCCTGGTTGGGGACACGTTTGCCGACCAAGTGGCCGCATGCTGGCGAGGCTTCGCGTGCGTAGCAAGCCAAGTTGTCGTGCTGTGGATCGTCCTGAATGGCGGATTGGGCAGCCATGCCAGCGCGCCGCTTCTGGCCGGAGCCGCCTCGGTCCTGATCCATGCGGCCGCTACTAGCGGCACGCGCTGGCTTGGGGGGATCGCCCTCGTGGAAATGGTCGTGAGTATCCATCTGGATTTTCTGACCCCGAGCCATCTGCCAAGAAGCATGGTGATCTGGGTTCTCTTGGGGCTCTGGGCCGCACTGCTGCTGACCGACAAGCTCCTGCGCGGTCGTCTTCGGGAGCAGGCTGGGGCCGGATCGCAGGCCCTGGTTCTGCTGGTCTTCGCCCAGATCTGCTACAGTGGACCGGGGAGCACAGCGGGGCTGATCGGCATGGCTCTGGAGGCCGCACTCTACGCTTTGGCCCCCCTGCGGGAGAAGGCGGATCACGTGCCGGATGCGACTCCTGCCGCCCTCCTGTTCCTGGTCCCTGGATGGCTGGGCTTCTGGTGGTTCCTCGGATCTGCGCCTTCGCTTGATGCGCCAGTCGTCGCCCGAGCCTGTCTTGCGGCCGCCTATGGGGTGCTGATCGTGGCGCCGCTGACAGTCTGGCAAGGTCGCATTACCGCGCTCTGGGAACGTCATCGCCCGCAGGCCACCAGACGGTTCGATACGGCAGTCCTCTGGCTCCGCGAGCGAGAACAGACAGTGGACATGGCGGTGCTGATCGTGGTCACGCTCATTGCCTTCGTCACCAGTGTCCGCAGCGATACCGGTGGTTGGGACCTGATTGCGTGCGCGGCCTTGTGCGCCGCCGTGGCATGGGGGTGGTGGAGCACCGGAGCCCGGCGGCGGGAGACCGGACCAGTGGTGGTCGCACTGGCGGCGTTCTTCCTCGGGCTCTACACGATCCGGACCCAGCTTCTCCTTGCGGAAGTCTGGCAGGCCGAGTGGGATCTCTGGGCGGGACTGGCGCTGTCATCAGCGATCTGCGCCCTGGAACGGGTCTTCTCGCGACAACCAGACTACGCGCGACGACCACTGAGCGCCTTGTTCTGGGCCTTGCCCCTCGCCAATACCGCCTGGCTTCTCTCCCACGGATTCTGGGGAACGGACCTGCCCTTGTTGCTGACAGCGGTCCATTCGCTGCAGTTCGCCTATCTGGGACGGCACGAGAAGGGATCGCCCTACCGTGGGGCGGCAGTCTTCGGCACGGTGGCCTTCTGTCTGATCGCCTTCGGCACCCACCTGCAACTGCGCCAGGCCTATGCCTATGTGATACCGGTGGGGCTGGGAGTATTGCTGCTGGTGCATCTCTTTGGCGAGCGCATGAGGCCTCAAGACCGGAACACGGTCCGGGCGGCCGCCCTGCTAGCCATGCTGGGCAGCACCGCCTACTACGTGATCGCCGACGGGAAGCTCAGCCTGGTCCACATCCTCGTGCTTGCCCTGCTCTGCCTGTTCTGCATGGGGGTGGCCGCGTTCACCCGGATCCGGGCCTATCTCTACCTGGGATTCACTGGTTTCGTCGTCGATCTGGGCGCTCTCTTGTACCGGGTGTTGATCCGTCTGGAACGGGGAGCGGTGATGACTCTGGTGGGCGTGCTGGTGCTGGTGGTGTCGCTGTGCCTGATCGCCGGTTCGCTCTACTACAAACTGCACCGGGAGGAGCTGATCGCCAAGCTCCGGGCCCTGGGAGCCAAGCTGGGGACGTGGGAGTAGGAGGAAGAGCCGGGGCGCTGCCCCGAAACCCCACCGGGGAGACGCGTCTCCCCGGACCCCTCGATAGGGCTGGCGGCACGATCACCGCGATGCGGCAACCCGTTCCGCCAGCCGACTGCCACTGCTGGCGCACCGCCGCGGAGTTCGGGAGCCAAGCAGAAGGCCTTGGGTCCGCAAGGGGGCAAAGAGAAAGCCGGCGACGGGTGGGGCCTGTCGCCGGCTTCGTGGAAGAGGAAAGGGAGGGCTAGAAGGAGCCCTTGAGATCGGTACTGCCGGCCTTGTCGGTCTGCTTCTGGAAGGTGGAGTCGGCGATGAGCTTCTTGAGATGGGCCTCGAACACGGCACTGTCGAGGGGGATATCGACCTTCTGGCCAGTCATGCAG
>JABGQJ010000268.1 GCA_018648945.1 Victivallales bacterium | reverse complement strand
CCGAACCAGATTTCAGACAACTTGCCGGCAGGTACGTTGGCTTGGTAAGGACGGGGAAGCCGACGCCCTTGGTAGAGATCAGTGAGATGCTCTCGGATGACTTCGTCCAGAGCACGTCGGTCGGCACGGTATACAGTGGGAAGAAGGCGAATATGGCGCTGTACCGGAAGAGCGTGGCTGAGATTCAGGCGGGCTTCTCACGGCTCGATGTACGCATTGACGTGCAGTCTGTCCGCAAGTCTCCCCAGATCGTCATTCTGTTTGGCAAGATCACCATGTCGGGCGACCTTCGGGGGCGTGCCGATGCATTCCGGCGGGAGATCTGGGAGACGATCATCTTCAGGAAGGAAGGCAACAACTGGCTCATGATCCATGAGCACTCCACCGTTGCAGCCCAGCCTGACCAGGGCAAGTGAGCGAGAACAGCGAACCAGTTCCTTTACGCGGACAGTCTACGCCACACCCCAGCCGCCGGTGATGGCTGCTCCGAGAAAACTCGCAGGAGACTGTGGAGTACAAAACAACCCGTCCCCAGGCCCCCCCCGGGGAAACCGCACTAGCTTCTGCGCTAGGCTGGGGAAAAGGGGAAGCGACGGCCGAGGATGGGACTCTACCCCCGCTTCCGTGCTGGTCACGCTGAGTCGAGGGAGGCTCAGCGCTTCCGGGGGGACGCTTGCGGGGGACTGAAGCCGTGCAGTTTGCTGCCCATTATTGCGAATTGGCGCAGCAGGGCGCCGAGCTTCTCGCCCTGTTTCTCATATGTGCTTTGCCGTTCGCCGAACGGGACATCGGTCCGGTTGTGCTTGATGCCATCCCGGATCACGGCGCACGCCTGCATTCGCTGCAGAAGGCCGGCCATGTTCCGGTAGTGGACGACGAGCCGTTGTCGCTTCTGCTGTGCATCACGCGTCCCAGCAGGCACGCGTTGCTGGTTCTTGGCAAACCGCATGAACACCGCCGTGTAGGTGCGGTAGATCTGCCATGGAGTCTTGCGGTTGGCAAGGATCGCGCAGACCTGGGAGGCAATCTCGCCCGGACTCTTGGGCACGACCTCCCGGACCCCGTCCTTTGTGGCGTGCCGAGTCTTCCCGGGCACCAGCGTCCCGAGGAGGACGAAACCCAGGAGCAGAGGAACGATCAGTGACCGTCTGGCGGCGTGGATTGTGGGTTGGGGCTGCATGCCGTTAGGTTTCCTTGGCTACTCGTTGAGCAACTCGACGTGCTCGATCCGGAGCTCGCCGCTGAAGGCGTCGCGGTATACCACCGCCATCAGCTTCTCCTCGGCCTGAATCTCGTCCATATTCCGCAGGAAGGTCCCGTCGGTGCTGTAGGCCACGTCGAGCCGGCCGAGCCTGGAGGTCGTGCGCACGCCGTCTTTGGCGCGGTAGGGGCGGCCCTGCGTATCCTTGACCGCTTGGGCACAGACCACGACCCGGAAGTAGGTCTGGCGGACCGTGAGCTTCTCCGCGAGTGCGGCGATGGCCCCTTCCTCGAATGCGTCCTGCGTGGTGTTGCTTCCCGTGATCTGGGAGATGGCGCCGAAGGCCTCGCCGATGCTGGTGAAGGGGCCGACGCTCCGGCGGTAGGCGAGCAGGGCATCGACGGCGGTACTGGTGGGGACAGTCGTGCAGTTGTCGAAAAGCGCGGTCAGCACTTGGCGCTGAAGCGTGTTGATGTTGACCTTGCCGCGGGTATGGACGTCGTCCCCAACCTTGAACAGATCAAGGATGTCCGCGTCGTGCCCCCCCTCGTCGCCGCTGCTGGCGGACCAGAGGCGGAGGGAGCGGTTGGGCTCGTAGGAATGCACGCGGCCCAGCTCGCCGAGACGTTCCAGGGGGGCGTTCTTGGCGCGGATGCCCGAGTAGGGGGAGGTGTTGTAGCCGCCCGAAAAGTTCCCGATGGTGCCCAGTTCGGAATCGTCTCCCTCAACCAGGGTCCGATCCACGGGCACCATGTTCCAGAACAGGTCGAAGTCGGCCCGGTCCTGGCCTCGGTCATTCATGAGCGGATCGTAGGAGGAACCGTTGGCGAAGAAGTTCTGGTCCGTATTGGTGGCGGAGCTTGAAGCCCAGGAACAGAGGGGGCCGCTGGACGAGGGGACCCGGTCCACGACTTCGCCGAGGCGGTCATGGATCACGATGCTGTCGATCCGGGCCATGGTGATGACGTAGGTGTCCAGCGCCGGCTCCTGGTCCTTCGCGAAGGCATTCTTGATCACCAGCCAGTCGCCGTTGCTGTACTCGGGCGTCCAGAGGAGGGTGCCGCCATCGACGTTCGAAGCTGTGGCCGGGAGCACATCCACCGTGCCGGTATGGTTCAGTGTCTGGCCCGCGGCCGTGGCCAACTTGACGGTGTACTGGACGGTCACGCTTTCCGGTGGAAATTCCAGGTGTTCGTCCTCGCCGAAGGGGTAGAACAGCTCGACCTGGAAGCCAGCCCGCACCCGCAGGTTGCTGCCCGTGCTGCCGATCTGCATGCCGGTGGCATCCTCTCCGGGCGTGATCACGGTGGTGGTTTCCTCCACCGGTGGCACCGCCTCCTCTTCCACCGGTTCTTCCTCAATCGCGTAGGTCTGCCCTTCGTCGACCACGATGACGAAGGCGCCATCCAGGTCAATCCACCAGTGCCCCATGGCCTTCCCATCGACATACTTGTCGTTGTAAAGGTGGATGTTGAAGGAGCCCGAGAAATCGTAGGTGCGCCCGTTCCGCAGGGGGTAGTTGACGCCGTTCAGGGTGATGCTGTTTTCATTCCCGTTGCCCTTGGGGCGGACATGGATCCAGGTGGCTGGGCCGGTGTAGTCCTGCCCGTACTTGTGCAGGTCGTCCCGAGTGATCTGGGAGCCGCCGGGCTTGGTGATGTAGAACTGGTCCGCGCCGTTGTTCGGGTTGATATTGACCTCGCCGTCGATGGTGAACGTGGTGGTGATTTTCGGTCTGGCGGGGGGATTGGCCCGACGCAGGGTGACGAGGACGACGAGGTCCTGGAAGTCCTGCCCCATGCCGGACTTGCTGGTGTTGGTTTCGTGGAGGAAGATCGCCTGGTTGGGCTGGAGGGAGATCCTGCCATTCTCCACGTAGTCCTCGAGGTAGTATGCTGCCTGATTCTGGTTCGAGGCCGTGGTGATCTCGGGGAGGGGGGCGCCGTCCCTGAGCACCTTGACCTGTTGGCGGCTCTTGTCCGATTCGAGAGCTTCGAAGCAGCTCCAGCTGGGGCTGGTCACGTACCGCTGGGTGCTGGAGTCGTAGGTCTGGGTGTGGGAGTAGTAGCGCGAGCGGACCGCGATGCGCGTGCCGGCGGGGTAGGTGTCGGGGATGTCGTAGTTGCGCGGGTTGTTCTCGTCGTTCAGGTTGTTGTCGTTGCAGTTCGTGTAGTCACCCCAAGGCTGAAGGATGTCTTTGCCGAGCTCGACATCCGCCGTGACGCCGCACCAGTACATGAAGCGTGCGGGGGTGTAGTTCATGTCGTACATGCCGAGCTGCACGCCGAGGACGGTCACGCTTGCTTCGTAGGCTTCCCGGGGCACGACATGGCCGCCGATCACATCGAAGTCGATGTCCTCGGACGAATCGGGGGTCGTCTCCGTGTCCTTGCTCTTTTGCTCCTTCTCACTCAGGACGATATCGCCCTGCACCCGCATGGTCACCTCGGAGACGCCCCAGTTGTTCTCGATGCCATGGAGAGTCAGGGTGGCGGAAGCCGAGCCGAGGTGGATGTCCCCGTCGCTGCCGAGGTATACGCTGGTCGGCTCGCTGTCCGGGTCGGCATAATCCCTGATGTTCACGGCCACCTGCGCGGCCACGGCGGCCCGGGCGCGGAAGGTGCGCTCCGGCTCCGCGTAGTCCGCAAAGATGCGGTCGCGCCAGTTTCTGAACCAGGGCGAGCTGTCCAGTTGTTTGAGCCAGGCGCAGTCGTCGGAACCGGCGTTGGTGCCGTCGTCCGCGGTGGCCCAGAAGCTCTGCGCGGCCCCGACGAACTGATGGTAGAGGACGCTGGGATCGGTTTCGGCGACGATGTTGAAGCGCGGCGAATCCTCGCCCACGTCCCATCTGCCATTGTCGTTGCGGTCGCGCCAGAGCATTTCGGTGTCGTTGCTGAAGGGATGGAGGGTGCGCGTGGCGAGATCCACGTCCTGCTGGGACAGCCCCATGCTGCGAACCATGTGGGCGACGGAGAACCAGCGGCCCACATCGGGCATCTTGCCGGGGAAGTCGGCGTCCTGGTAGTTGAAGGCGTCGGGGTTGGTGAAGCCGAGGTCGCCCAGGGCGATGTCGGAGACCGGATAGCCCAGGCGCACGGCCAGGTCGCTCTGTTCGGACTGCTCTCTGCGCACGACGGCACCGGGATCGATGCGTCCGGACTCGTCGAGCAGGACGTAGTTGTAGCGGCCGATGATCGCCGTCGTCGTTTCCCCTTCGTCAACCACACTGCTCAGCACCGGGATCCAGGTGGCGTCGGCGCTTGGCGCGCCATGCGGGGTGAGCTGCATGCCCGACACGACGGCCGATACCGCGTCATCCAGGCCGGACTTGAGGTCGCCCTCCGTGCCGCTGGCATCGCGTCCCGTCAGGAGCCGGCGTTCCTCCCAGGCGCTGCCATCGTCTGGCGCGATGAAGCTGTCGGCAGGGAACAGCTGCCCTTTGCAGCCCACGCGAAGCTCGGCCAGGGCTCGCTCCATGGCGGACCCGGCGATCAGGCGGGTACGCACAGAATCGCTGGTCCCGCTGGCGGACCGCTGTTGCGACCGACCCACCGTGACCAAGCTCAGCATCATGCTCAGCATGAAGCTGAGGAAACCGAGGGTGAAGAGCAACGTCATGCCCGACTGGGCCTGGGAGGATGCGGGGAGCGGCGGCGGGTTGGCAGGTGTCCGTTGCACGGTTGGCCCTTTGGGGAGGCGACTGGCTGGGCAGTGCATGACTGCGAAGGGGGTTCCCGCTGTGCGCTTCATTGGCTGGCGAATTGGGCGGCGGGTATCTGGACTGTCTTGCGGAAGGTCCGGCTGTGTCGGTCGGCGAAGTCATCTTGCTGGGTTCCCCCGAGGACCTTCCACCGCTCGAGGGACTTGGGGTCCAGAATGGTGAACCGGATGCCGGCCATGGCCGGGGACTGGCTGGCTTGGTTGGGCCATGTGTCCGGGGTGTCCCGGCCAAACAACCCCTCGCCGACGGGGCCGTCCGGGAATCGGGCGGCTTCCCTGTCCCCCAACCAAAGCGCGACAAGGGCGATGGCCTGTGCTTCGGGCGGGTCCATGCACTTGGCCAGTTCCTCTGGGCTGTCCGCTCCCGTGCAGGCCTGCCCGACCAGCAGGTTCAGCCACACGGCCGCATCCTCCACGCTGCATGTCCACTCCAGTTCGTCTCCCGTGTGCCACAGGGCGTGCAACTGCTGGAGAGTGTCATCCATCACGTCGGCTGGCGGTTTGGCCCAAGAGCCAATCCGTTTCCGGATCAGTCGCCAGTTCTTCTTGAACGCTTCCCCGGTGTATGTCCCATCCGGGATCAGGAACAGTTCACGTGCCTTCGTCATGGTTGCATCCTCTTGCCTTGGACCAGACACGGAGTCCAAGGTAGCATGTCCCACGCCATCAGACAATCCCGTTTGTCTCCCCGAGTACAGAGCAACCCGTCCTCAAGGCCTTTCGTGGCCATGGAGCCACCGCATGGACGCTGGCCAAAGTAGAAGCGGCGTCTCGCCGCTTTGGGACCGGAAGACACGGGCGAAACGCCTGTGCCACTTTCCCGACAGACCCCGCATCGGCAACTCCCGAACCACCCCATCTATGGCCACGATATCCGGATGAACCCCGATCTGACCTTGAACCAACCCCGGATCCGCGTCCCTCTCTGCTCGCCTCTCTGCTGAACCCCCATGCCCAACGCCGAGGGCTGACGGCCGATCACTTCTACTGCATCGTGAGTGTCCTGTTCCGAACCGACCGGCTGAAATGGGGGACATGTTCTTTTGGTGCGAACGGAAGGCGGTGGTCTCGGCTCCGGATGCCGCCAGAGGAGTCCGGTGGCGCGGGAGGAACGGGGACTGGCTCCCCTACGTGGGATTCCGCGTCACGGTGGCACTGTTTCTGCGTGCGGTCCTGCATCGGTGCGCGAGCAAGGCGAACGCTTCGGCGAGCGGGTCTGCCGCGGAGCGGCGGACCGGCGCGCCGAAACCTCCACGAGGGGTCCGGGACTGGCCCCGCGCCCCAAGCTCCAGAGCTCGGCCAATGTTGCGCGCAACACTAGCTGAGCTTTGTGGCTCTTTCCGTCAGCGCCGCACGATGGCGGCGCTGTAGCCTTCGGCGATGCGGATTTCGGCGTAGGCCTTGCCGTCGCGAAGCACGCGTTTGGCTTCGCTGCCCTTGGTCTCGCGACCGGTGCGGTCGTAGACGTGGATGTCGAAGGCGGCATCGTCGCCCCAGCCGAAGAGGCCGCTCTTGGCGGTCAGGATGCGTTCCTTGCCGACCACGTAGCCGGAATGCAGTTCGATGGGAGTGAAGGGGAACATGTGCTCGGTGATGGTCTTGTACTTGGGGATGATGGTGCCGGAATACCAGTTATAGATGCACCCCCAATGCAGGGCCCGGAGCATGACATCATAGGCGTCTTGCAGGGTGCGCTCGGTGATGTGGTCGCCCAGGGCCACGGGACTGTGCAAGATGGTCTTGTGGCAGTTGGAGATGCTGCCGGTTTCCGTGAAGGTCTGGAATTTGAGCTGGGCCAGGCTGCGGGAGTAGGGCGCGCCGTTGCCGACGAAGGGGACACCCCGCTTCTGGATGCGGCTGATGTGGTGCTTCAGGAAGGGCAGGCTGAGCAGGTGTACCGCCCCCTTCTTGCGCTTGATGGCGTGGGTGTTCTGATCGATGCTGGCGGAGCAGCCATCCTCCATGTTGTAGGTGTAGGCACCGCGCGACTGATTGTACTCGTCCCAGTAGAAGGCATCGGCCTTGAGGTCGTCGAGGCGGATATCGATGCCCTTGGCCACCGCCTTGCCCCAGTCGTTCTCGAGGGTGGGGACGTAGAGCATGAGATAGGGGTACTTGCCGCTGTAGCCCATGTGGTTGCCAGCGGCATCGATGCGGCGACAGTCCTTGAATCTCTCCATGTTCTCGTCCATCACGTCGAGGAAGCAATGGTAGTAGACACCATGATGGACCGAGCCATCGGGGAAGGTCTTGCGCAGGCGCTTGCCCATATCTCGGTAGTAGTCGAACTTGTCGCTCATGGCATCGAAGGCCAGACCGTGGGGCAGGCGCCCATTCCAGCGGGCAAAGTAGAGGCCCTGGCAGATGACATCGGCGTTCTTGCGCTCGACGAAGGCGCGGAACAGGTCGTCCGACCATTTGTAGATGGCTTCGCGGTGGGCGAGGAAGGCGAACTGGACCTGGTTCGTGAAGTTGGCGTCCAGGAGGCGGCGGGTGGCGTTGACAAAGGCCCACATGTCTGGCTTGGGCACGGGGACGATGGCCCACTCGGCGGTGTACGTCTTGCCGGGGGGCAGGTAGAACTCCCGGTCGGCAATGGTGATGCCGTTCTCGTCGGTTTCCTGGATGCCGTGGATGCGGAAGACATCATTCAGCGGCAGGATGCCGACCCCCACCTTGCCCACCGTGGTGAAGGCGCTGGGATTGGAGGGCACGGCCAGCCGGCCGGTGCCGGAGAATTGCTCAAGACTGCTCAGCCACACCCGCTGGCGACGGGCCTTGGCGATGGGGGCGTTGTGGATCTGGATGATCGGCAGGTCCTGGTCGGTGCGGTTGACGAAGGTGTCGCGCACCTCGATCCACTCGGGGTGCTGGGTGACTGTGCGCTCGTGCGTGAACTGGTTGTTCGAGGCGGTGGCCCACTTCCCGTCTGGCAGCGAGAAGCGGCTGTTCACCTCAAACTTCTCCTGGCCCATGGCAAAGCGAATGGTGCCTGCCGACACCGTGAGATTGGTGTAGGTGGGACCGACGGTAGGTTGTGGCTCGAAGACGTCCAGCGGGCCGGTGGGCGCGGGCTTGGGGCCAGAGCCGGCTGCGCCCTTGGGCCGCAGGCGGATGGCAACGTTTTCGATGGTGATGTCGAGATTGCTGTTCTTCTGTGGCACGACCCGGCTGCGGAAATCAACCGTGTTCTCGCCAGGTTTGAGGAGGTCGCTGATGCGGAATTCGAAGTCGCAGCCCTTCACGTTGTCGGTGAGAGCGTAGGTGGGATGGCGGTCGTAGGCCCTGGGACTGGGGGTGTAGGGAACGGTGAGGCGCCCGTCGGCGGAGACGAAGACGCTCTCTTTCCCACTCATCCACATGGAGCGGCGCGGGCGGTTGCTGATGCGCTTGCCGTCCAGTTGGGTGCCGTTGACCCCTACCGATAGGCAGCCGGCGCGGAAGCCCGCCACCCTCGGGCGGTGCAGACGGGCTTGGAAGTAGAGGAAGGCGTCCTTCTCCTTGGGAATGGCAATCGTGGTGACTGGGGTCGAAGCGGTCTTGCCGGGAGGGGCGACCAGCGATGCGGCCACGGCCAGCTCGCGGGTGGGGGCGGGGGCTTTGCCGTTGCCGTCGCCGAAGACGGCGGGGACGAGCCGCTTGCGGGAGTAGGCCCACTTGGCGGGGGAGGAGGTGATCATTGTGTCCTGGCTGGGGGGCGCACCATCGCAGTCGGACAGGGCGACTTCGAAATTCACATCCTGGTGCATGGAGACTTTGGCGGAACCCAGCGCCGCGAAGGGGATGAAGGCCTCGAGTTGGTAGCCGTTTGGCAGGCGGCGAGCGGCGACTTGCGCGCCCTTGGGCACGAGGCCCTCAGGGCGCCAGATGTGGACTTCCGCAGGCAGGATCTGCCCGCCGATCTTCTCGCCCAGCGAGCCGGGACTGATGCCGAACTGGAACTGGCCGCGCCCGAAGGCCGTGCGTTTTTCCTCCACGCCTGGGGTGAGATCCACGTAGACCTCCAGATGGTCGCCCTTGAACATGTCCCGCCCGGTCAGTTCCTGGAATACCACGTCATCGGTGACCGTGGCGGCCACGAACAAGCCGCCGTGCCGCCAGGCCAGGCGGATGGTGGCGCTCAGGTCGTTCGGGCCGGTCCAGTCCTTCGCGCCGAAGGTCACCAGTTCGGGCCGCTTCAGTTCCAGGGCGTTGGGGATGGTGGCCCAGTCCTCCAAGCGTCCGTCGATGGCAACCGGGGGATCGACGTCGAAGGGGATCACATGGTAGTCATTGGCCTGCAGGATGGCGGTCAGAACCACGAGGATAGCGAAAACAGAGCGTGTCATACCTATCGTCTCCTTAGGTGCAGGGGAGATTCCGTGCTCTGGAATGTAGCGCCGCGAGCGTGTCTGTGCCTGCCGGCGGTTGACAGGCTAGCGCGTCTGGTCAGCATTGCCTACCCGCTGCCCAAGGTCAGGCGAGCCCTTGACCGCAACCACAGCATGTTGGGCACCGAATG
>JABGQJ010000267.1 GCA_018648945.1 Victivallales bacterium | reverse complement strand
CGTCCACCGGGGCCCGGCGGACCTACCCATCTGGCATACGCGAGAACCAGGTAGGCGCGCCGGGCCCCGGTGCGCAGAGAACTCCAGACGTGGCGACAGAGAGACCAGAGATCTGGTCTCACGGCCCAGTTTGCGCCTGTCGTTCCCCTTCCTGAAGGGGGGCTATGGGCCCTGGGCGCGCCAGCCAGCGGGAGGTGTGACTTGGGTTTGCTCGCCTTGCCGTTCCAAGATGAGGAAGCCGCCGGGGACGGGGAGGCGGGCACGGCTCCAGGCGAGTTTTCGGGCGGGGGAAGCTCTCGACGTGGTGGGTGCCTTGCACGAGGTCGTAGCCCACCGCATTGACCGTGCCCATCCGCCGGAAGTTCACGTCGCCTCGGAGCGGGATTTCATCAAAGGTCAGGTAGGCTCGTCCCACCTGGTGGCAGATGATCTCGGCTCCTGGGAAGCTGCTCAGATTCTGGCCGAAGTCAAGGGTCCGGAAGCCCATGGCGGCGAGGGCAAAGGGCTCAGCTGGGCGACAGGGACGGGTGCCTGCTGTCTTCTTCTCGGTGGCGCTCACTTGGAGCTCTTCGGAAGCGATGAGCTGGAGTAGGTTCCTGGGATCGCCACTGAGTCTCGGAACGCTCGGCACAGACTGCTGGCCGTGAGGTGCAGACGGGTGCTGCCGTCGGCAGTGGGGGCCTCGAAGGCGCAACGGAAACCGATGGACAGGTTCTTCTCCGTCTCGCGGCCCCGGGGCCAGACCGGTTTCGCTTGCTGGAGGGATAGGGGCTTGCTAATGGGGCTTCCCACTTGCGCGAGGGAGGCGCTGGCGAACGCAAACACGCCGATGAGGAACAGGCGGAGAGGGGGAGGAATCCTCATGCCCGTCGAATCCACAGCAGCATCTCTTCGGCCCCGCGATTGGCCCAAATGAAGTAGGGGATGGCGGTGATCCGGGCGGCCAGCATGCGCGATTCTCCAATGGGCCGGTAGAGGGTGTCGTCCCAGGCGTTCGCGTCGTCGCGCAAGGCGTTGCCGCGGATTGCCGGGATGGCGAGGTCGGTGATCTCCTTCGATTCCACGGTGAAGTCGGGATCGGCCGCGAGCCGGAGTTGGTTGAGATCGCTCCCGTTGTCCACGGATTCCAGGCAGTAGACGAGGGGGCCGCGCTTTAGGGCTACACGCCCCACATCGTGGCGGACGGCGGGATGGGCCTCGACCATCTCCACGGGCATGGGGAAGGCAAGGGAGACCATGTCCCCGTCCTGCCAGGCGCGTTCGAGGAGCAAGTAGCCGTCTGCCACTGCGCCCATCGCAGGTTCGCCGTTGATGCAGACTTGGTGGGAGCGTGCCCAGCCGGGAATGCGCAGGCAGAGGGTGGCAGGATTCGCCGGGGCGCTGTCGACGCGGATGCCAATCTCGCCTGAGAAGGGGTAGTCGGTGGTGATCGTGCACTGGGTTTTGGTCCCCGCCCACTCGCACTCGACTGTGGAGGCGCCGTAGAGATGGAGGTAGAGCCGGTCCTCGTCGGTCGAGTACAGGTAACCGCCGAGGGAGGCGAGCAGCCGGGCCAGGTTTGACGGGCAGCAGGCGCAGCCATGCCATTCGGGGCGCGAACCGACGATGCGCGGGCCGCGCGAGTCGAACCGATAGCCGTCTGGGAAGTAGGCCTGGGGGTTGACATAGAAGATGCGTTCGCCATCGAGGGAGACGCCGCTGAGCACGCTGTTGTAGAAAGCCAGCTCCATCACATCGGCATACTCGCTCTTGGCCTCCAGTTGGAGCATGCGGCTGGCGAAGAAGACGAGGGCGATTTGGGCGCAGGTTTCCGCATAGCTGGTCTCGTTGGGCAGGTCATAGTCCACGCTGAACCGCTCGCCCTGGAAGCTGGACCCGATGCCCCCGGTCACGTACATGCGGCGACGCGTCAGATTGGCCCAAATGGTGCGACAGGCATCTCCCAGCTTCGCATCGCCACTCGTCCGGGCCACATCCGCCATGCCAGCGTAGAAGTAGCAGGCGCGGACGCTGTGTCCCTCGGCCGTGGCCTGCTCCTTGGCTGGGAGATGGGCCTGCGTGTATTCGTAGCTGCCGTGCCAGGGTCGACCGGGCTCTTCGCCGCGGCGGACGGCCTCTTCGTCGAAGTAGTGTGGTTGCTGGCCGCGCTGGTTCACGAAGTAGCTCGCCAGTCTTCCATAGCGCTCCTTGCCGGTGGCGGCGGCGAGCTTGACCAGCGCCAACTCCAGCTCCTCGTGGCCGGGGTAGCCAGGGAGTTTGCCCTCCTCGCTGCCGAACGTCTGCCCGATACAGTCGGCGTAGCGGCTCATCACGTCCAGGAAGGCCCGTTTGCCGGTGGCCTGGAAGTAGGCGACGGCGGCTTCCATGAGATGCCCGGCGCAGTACAGCTCATGCATATCGCGGAGATTGCTCCAACGCTTGTCCAGGCAGACCTGCTGGTAGAAGCTGTTGAAGTAGCCATCCGCCAACTGGCCAGCCGCCATGTCCGCCACCAGTTCGTCGATGATGGCCTCCACCTCCGGATTGGGCTCGATGGCCAGGTCGTAGGCAGCGGCCTCGATCCATTTTGCCACGTCGGAATCCCAGAACTGGTGGGGCCGTGGTTCGTCGCCTTCCTGCCAGTTGAGCTTGAGAGCATCCGCGCGCCCGGTCTCCTTGGTGTGTCGCCAGACGGCCGGAATGGTCGCGGTGCGGTTCACGCGCACGCGGTCGCCCAGGAAACCATCGCCGAAACGAACACGTCGCCAATCAACATGGGTGGGCATTGGGGAACTCCTCGGGGTGCCGTGGTTTGCGGGGGTGTCTGTAAGGTAGCACGTATGGGTCGGGATTATCTGTGGCGGGGCAACGCTCTGGCCGTTGCACGGTCGCGCCAACCCGCTAGACTAGAGGCAGAATTCCGTTCGTACTGCGTCTCGGACTCATGGAGAGACTTCATGCGTGTGCAACTGCTTGCTCTCGTCGCGCTTCTTGCCTCGTCGGCCTTTGCGGCCAATCTCGTACTCAATCCCGGCTTCGAGGAACGCGCCGGGGGGGCTGGGCGCCCCTGGCAGATCCGCAAGGGAAAGCAGGCCGATTGGGTGGAGCGGGAGGATGGCGCGGGGCATTGCGTGCGTCTACGGGCCGCGACGGCCAAGGAGATGCCGCTCTGGGTGCAGACGGACCTGGCGCTGGCGGGTGGTCAACAGTACATGGTCGGCTATTCCGTCAAGGCTGCGGCGGGCACCAAGTACCGGGTCTACCTGGAGTGGTGGAAACAAGACGGCAAGTACGGCCGCTGCACGAACACTGTCTGGCGGGTGGCCAACGGCGGCTGGGAGCAGATCCGTTTCCGCTTCACTTTCCGGGAGAAGATGAAACCACCATACCTCGTGCTGCAGTTGCAGGGACCTGGCGAGGTCCGCTACGACGATGTAGCCGTGCAGCAGGCCAAGCCGGAGCCGGTCAAGGAAGGCTGTCTCTTCAGTGCTTCCTTTGAGACCGACGCGCCGACTTGGGAGTTCGCCGGCGGGTGCCGGGTGGCCAAGGAGTCGCCCCGTGAGGGCAAGGCGTGCTTGCAGGTGTCAGGTAGGGCAAAGGGCGACGATCCCGCCGCGATCCGCCGAGGCATTGTCACCCAGACCGGGCGCCGCTACCGGTTGACCTATGCGGTTCGGGCGGCGGGTGGCTCCACAGAGAGCACGGGCTTTCAGTTTTTCCGCGTGTTCACCAGTTGGGGCCGATTGATCAAGGATGGCCGCGACTACGGTGCCATCGGCCAGCATGACGGGATGGCCTGGCAGGACTGTTTTGCCTCCTGGCAAACCCGGACACTGGAGTTTGATGCGCCCCAGAAGCCAGCGGGCAAGCTGTTCCTCACGCTCCAGGTGCGTGGCCCGGGCAGTGCGTGTTTCGATGCTCTTGAGTTGCGCGAGATTGGGCGGGCGGTGCCGCCTCCGCCCTTCGAGCTCGTCCTTACTCAGCCGCGTTACCGCGACATGTTCTTCCCAGGACAACCGAACGATAGGGTGTGTGGTTTCGTGCGCGCGACCCGCCCTGGCATGGCCCGCGCGGTGGTGCGCCTGGCACGCGGCCAGCAGGAACTGCGCGTGTCCGGCGAGGTCGGCAGCGAGACCGCGTTCGCGCTTCCCGGTGCCATTGGGAAACTGACGGTGGAGGCTTTCGGCGCCAAGGGCATTTCCCTCGGGAAGCGGTCCTGTCCGCTGTCCCAGGCCAGGACTCCCCTTGCGGGCCGCCGCGTGATCCCGCGCGCAGACGGGATCATGATGGTCGATGGCACCACGCCGTTCTTCCCCATCGGCGTGTGGAATGCGGCAGGTAGTGAACGGGCGCTGGCCGATCTGGCCGGGGCAGGGGTCAATCTGGTCCGCTGTGGGGGAGGTGAGGAGACGGTGGAGCGGTTGGCGAGTTTCGGGCTGATGGCGGCTCCCTCCCTTCCCAATGCTGTGCCCGAGGATCCAGCCGCGCGCGCCAAGTGGAAGGAGAAGGCAACCGGTATGGTCAAGGCGCTGTCGGTCATGCCCAATGTGCTGAACTACTACCTGGTGGACGAGCCCCTGTGGAATGGCACGCCGTTGCCTCCCCTGCTTGCGGCCTACGACTTCTACCGTCGTCTCGACCCATGGCATCCGCTCTGGCTGAACGCCGCCCCGCGCGGCACCGTGGCGGATCTGGCCCGCTACAATCAGGTCTGCGATATCTCCGGGGTTGACATCTACCCGGTTCCCGAGGGTGGTAGCCACTCCGAGATGGAGGACAAGACGGTTACCAGCGTCGGTGCCTACACCCGGAAGACGCTGGCGAGCACAGACCATCGGAAGCCGGTTTGGATGACGCTCCAAGGCTTCGCCTGGCAGCATCTGAGCAACCGCAAGGCGCCGGACGCGGTCTTCCCCACCTTCGAGCAGAGCCGTTTCATGGCCTATGACGCGGTGGTGCACGGTGCCCACGGCATCATGTATTGGGGTACGCACTACATTGCGGTCCCCGAGCATTGGGACGTGTTGCTGGCGACGACGCGCGATCTCGCCTCGGTCTCCGCCGTGTTGGCGGGTGAGACCATGCCGCGTGACCGGTACCGGATCGAGGGCGAGAGTCTGGCGTGGTGTGTCAAGCGCGCCTCGGACAGCGAGTTCCTGATCGTGGTGAACGAGTCGCCCGAGCCGACGACGCTGATGGGGAGGGTGCCGTGGGCCGGCAAGGAGCTGCACGTGCTCACCGGCGACGCGGGTCTGCCCGCCAGTCACGGTCTGCTGAAGCTGAGCCGGGGACGCTTCCGCGATGAGCTTGGCCCCTATGATGCGCGCCTCTACACGATTGCTGAGGAATGGCCCAAGACACCCCCGCTGGTGTTTGCCGCACCCCGAGTCGAGGAACTCACGGGGCGTTCGTTGCGCGAGCAAGCTCGCTACTTGGGCGAGACCGAGGCGTACGCAGGCAAGGCCAACTGGATCTGGCTCCCCGGCGCGAGCGTGGTGGCGGAAAGCACTTGCGTGTTGCGCCGCCGTTTCGAGCTGACTGCCGTTCCCAAGGAAGCATGTCTCATCGCCACGGCAGACGACCGGCTTGTCCTCCGCGTGAACGGCAAGGTGGTGGTCGAGGACGACAGCTGGAACCAGGCCCATCGCCTTCCGGTTGAAGCCCTTCTCAAGCAGGGGGAGAATCTGATCACAGTCGAGGCCATGGACGCCGGCAAGGCCCCCGCCAGCTTCCTCTGCGATCTGCGGATTGTGCTTCCCGATGGCAAGGAACTGTCCATTGTTTCGGATATGGCCTGGAAGACCGCAGAAAAGGTCGTGCCCGGCTGGCAGGATGTCGGCTTCGACGACAAGGCCTGGTCCAAGGCCGAGATCGTGGCCCCCTACGGCAGCGGTGCCTGGGGCAACCGGTTGCTGATCTCGCCCAAGGAATGACCAGCGGCGCAGACCAAGATGCCGTCGCTGCCATCACCGAATGCGGGTCCTTCAGCGGTTCTTGGTCTGTTTCTGTTGCGCTTTGCGCTTGATGAACTCGCGCAGGGATCCCCGGTAGTCCTGCCCGAAGTCTCCACCCCATGGGGCGAGAGCCACGGCGCGGCGCTGCATCGCGATGGCTGCGTCGAGCTTCCCCTGGGCGGCCAGTACATGGGCTAGGGTGTCGTGGCAGGTCGCTTCGCCGGGGGAAGCCTTGATCGCCTGCTCGACGTATCGGCGTGCCTGCTCAAGCTCCTCGCCGCAGCCTGCGCAGAGCCACGCCAGGTTGTTCAGATCCCTGTCGGGCAGGCCGCGCCCCTGTTCGGTGCCTCCCAGCGCTCGGTAGGCGGCTCGGAAGACGTGATCGGCCTCTTCCTTCAGCCCTGCGCCCATGAGAATCTCGTGTAGCAGGATGGCGTCATCCCCATCGATGGCCCAGACCTCCGCAGAACGCGCCAGGCGCTTGGCCTCTTCGCGTTTCCCCAAGCCTAGCAGGGCGGCGATCTGCAGCCGGCGGTGTCGTGCGATGGGCGGCAAGCCCCAGTCCCAGTCGGTCACGCAGCTCTGACTCACCAACTGGAGTTCCCGGAACTTGCTCTCCCGAAGCGCTTCGGCGAACCGGCGTTCTTCGATGAACACCTGGGTCATGCTCCACAACTCGTCGGGCCCCGGAATCCGGCGGTAGTGCTGTAGTCTGGTCGCCGTGCCCACGCCGGGACTCCCAAGCAGCCTGAAATGGTAGACGATTCCCGAGGCGTACGCGCCTCGCCCGCCACGACCAACGGCAAGGAGCGGGTACAGGGCCTTCATGTCGCTGTCGTCGTCGGGAATCAAGAGGTCACAGACGGCCAGTAGCTCGACCGCGGTCCTGATCTCGCTGTCGGTACCCCATTCCAGCGCTTCGCGAGCAGCCCACCTCGCGAACGGAATGCGTTGCTTCTCAGGAAGGCAAGGAAGCATGCTCTGGGCTAGCCGGAGCTGGGACCTGCCCGCTCCAGAGGTGTGTTTGGTGCACTCGATGGCTTCCTTGTCCAGCCCGCGTGACCAGCAGACCTCTGCAAGCATGAGATACCAATTGCTCGCCGACATCCCTGCCGGCTTGAGGGAGGACTCCAGTCCTTCTGCCACCAGTCGTCGGACAGGTTCCAGAGGGCCCTCGAAGTGGAGAAGCGCCGACACTCGCTGCATCACGGCTGGCAGGGGTGTCTCCGGAGCAGTAGCCTCGATCGCGTCAAAGAGGCGCTGGGCTGGGACTCCGGGACGAAATGGTGCCTCGATGGCAGCCCGGATCTTCCTCTCGTCCTTGCTGTCCGCAGCCCGGTGAGCAGCGACCAGTTGGGCGGAATGGCGGAGCGCGAGCTGGTGGAAGCCGTGTTGTCGTTCGTTGTGTATGGCATAAGGGAGGAGGGGATTCTCCAGTCCCTTCTCTTTCAACACCTTGTCGAACGCAATCTGCAGTTGGGCTTCCGTGACGACCTGCGAGGCGCTCACGGGCTGGGCCTCCTGGGGCTTCTTGTTTCCCGGTTGGCGACCGATCTGTCTGGCGTCCTCCAGCCGTCCCAGGGCCGAGAGGAAGCGGCGCTGGGCATCGCGTCCGCGACCGTGCATCCCCAGCAGTTTGAGCATGTCGTCGATGCGGTCCTCGACGAGGAGCAGGTTGTAGCAGTGGCTCACTTCCGCTCGGCTCGTCCCCTGCGTCAGGACCAGTGCCAGCAATTCGTCGGCACGGGCATCGTCTCCCGCCAGCCGAGCGGCATGTGACCGGACGGCCAGCCCAGCCGCCTCGTTCGTGGTTGCTGTGGCGATCTGTTCGCCGACAGTGATCCAGTCTTCGCGCTTGATTGCGACGCTGAGCTTCACGTCGTCGTACCCGATCTGTTCCGCCAGTTCCAGCGCCTGGTCATGGTCGCCGGTCGCGTAGTGCAGGGCGGAGAGCAGGGGCAGTCTCCCCTTGGCAAGGGTGCCGTCAACCGCTTGTTTCTCCAGTGCATCCCGGGCTTTCCCAGCCCGGTTGGTGACCACGAGGTAGGCGACCCAACGCCGGACTGCATCGGGATCGCCTGAAGCAGCAGCGGCCTTGAGAAGCGACTCGGCTGGTTCGGGGCCGCGCGCGAGGGCGAGCTTGAGAAGGTGCATGGGGAACGCGGACAGAGCAGCTACCGCCTGGCGTCTCTTCGGCACGTCTGGGATGGCGAGGAGGAATTCCCTCAATTCCTCTTCCGTCGGTTCCTCCTTGAACAGTTTCCACACTCCCACCCGTGGGTTCCGCCGTGCCTCCAAGGCATACAGGGAGAGCCGACCAGCCCGGTCAGGGGGGAGCTTCCCCACGTCTTTCTTGGCGAATCGTCCGAGGAGACTCCCAGCCCGGATGGACGCCTCGGGGTCGCCTCCAGCCACTGCCTGCTCGAGAAGGGGCTGTGCGGCGAGGCCGCACTGCCAAAGGAAACGGGTTGCCGCTTCCCTGACCGCGAAGTCCTTGTCGCTCAGTTCGCGGATGGCACGCTGCCGTTCTGCCAAGGTGTTCTTCCTGGCAGCTGGTCCGGCCACATCTCCCTGCCCCTGGCTCGCGACTGGCAGCACCACAAGGAACACGGCGAGGCCGAATTGGCGAACCAGACCGGGAATCCCTACTCGTGAAACGAGCCGCATGCGCATGGAATCTCTCTCCGTCAGCTTGCCCCTTTTCTTCGCGACCGGCACCAGAATACTAGACACGCCCTTGCCCTTGTCTTCAACGTGCGGAAGATGGCACGTGGGGCAGAGCCGTGGTCCCAGGCGGCTCGCACTTCCAGGCCCGGCGCGTAGCCACGGATCCGGTTCCCAGGTAGGTGCGTCGGGCTCTGGAGGAGGGGGAAGATGCCGGCTGGAAGCCAGCGCTCCCGGCTCTGCCCGTTCGTCGCGCTTCGCCGGAGGAAGGCCCGTGGGGGAATCCTGGAGAGTTCGCGGCCTCGCGAACACGGCGCAAAGCGCCGGGGGACCATCGCCCGTCGAACAGCCATGCTGTGGATTGGCAATCGCCTGGGACGGGTGTTCGCGAGGCCGCGAACGCTCCAAACCGACCCTCATACATGGCCCTCACCGGCCGGGGAAAGCCCTACGTCCGACGCGAAATCGGCATCACGCCGAGCGTACTGTGCGGCACTATGGCGCAAGGGGGACGAGGGCGATCCAGTCGAGATTGAAGGAGACGGAGAGGCTGAGCAGGCTGAGCGTGTGTTTCCCTGCGGTGAGTCGCAGGCTGAGATCGGCGCATTCCTCGCCGCCAGGGATGCCATCGTGCCAGTGGTCTTCCTCATAGCCCCAGCCAGCGGTTGGCGGCAGGCGCATGACGTCGAGGCAGTCGTTGGGGAAGTCGCCATCCACCTTGATGCCAGCGAGGATTCGCGGGTAGGTGCTGGCGTAGCGCACGACCACGGCGTAGCGGGCCGTCTTGGGGACATTCACGGTCCAGTCGGCCTGCGACGGTTCCTTGCCGAAGCCGTAGAGCACGGTGGCGTTGTCCAGGTAGCC
>JABGQJ010000266.1 GCA_018648945.1 Victivallales bacterium | reverse complement strand
GCGGTAGATATCGAGGGTGACGATGGTCGCGGTGGAGTTGAGCACAGAGTTCACCGTGGATTGAATGGCCCCAAACAGAGCCGCCAGGAACAACCCGCGCAACCCGATGGGCACCAGCATCTGCAGCATCTTGATGTACCCCCTGTCGGCCCCGGCTTGCACCTCCGGCCAGCTTTGCAGCAGGCCTTCGGGCTGGTGCGCGAAGAGGATCAACCCCGGCACCACCACGATCAACGGCATCAGGACCTTCATGTACCCAGCCAGGACGATCCCCATGCGGGCATGCCAGGCGTTCTTGGCGCCGAGCACGCGCTGGACCATGAATTGATTGATCACGTTGTACCAGATACTGATGGACAGGAATGCGAAGAGCAGACTCGGCCAGGGCGTGGTCCTGTGCGTGGCTGGCTGGATCACGGAAAGGCGGTTGTAGGTCGTGCCCTGCACCATGTGCGGCGCGTTGTGTGCCACGGCCTCCGCCCACTTGCCGGTGGTGGCTTGGTTGCGGACGATCATCTCCCGCCAGCCAACCGTCAGCGAATGGGAGTCGCCCGAAAGCATGTACAGCCCCAGGATCGTCACCATGATGCCGCCAGCGATCATCACCACCACCGTGAAGCAATCCGTCCACGCCACCGAGCGCAGGCCGCCGTAGATGGCCCAGGCCCCCGCCACCACACCAAGGGTGATGATCGCGAACCACAGGTTCCAGCCAAACAGGCTCTGCAGGGCTAGCGCCCCGCCATAGAGCACGGCCGCCAGGAAGGCCACCACGTTGCTGATCACGGTCACGATCGCGAAGAACTGGCGCAAGGTGCTATTGAACCGCTTCTCCATGAACTCGGGGGTCGTGAAGACCTTGGTCGCGAGCAGGAAGGGGATGAAGATCCAGATCAGGATGCTGAACGCCCAGATATTCCCCCACTCCGACATGGCCACGCAGATACCGTAGATGGAGGCTGCGCCGATCATCCCGATGAAGTGCTCGCTGCTGATGTTCGAGGCAATGAAGGACGTGCCCACCACGTACCAGGGCAAGGAACGCCCCGCCAGGAAGTACTCCTCGGACCCCGCCTTGCGCACCCGTCCGCCCCACCAGCCAATGGCCGAGAGCGCTACGAAGTACAGCACGAACGCCAGATAATCCCATGCCGCTAGATCAAAGGAACCCACAGCCAACTCCTCGGTGCATGTTTCCGAATGGCCAGACTACGGTCCGGCAGACGCCCGACCCCGGAATATGGCCCCAACTCTGGCCAACGCCAGCAGGCCCAGCTAGAGCAGGTCGTGCCCGGCGAGGTATTCGACGATGCGGTCGCAGGCCCCTTCGATGCTGGCCGGGTCGTCGGCCATGAGCATCTCGCATTCCCTGGCGATACTGGGGCGGAAGATGCGGACCACCCGAGTGGGGCTTCCGGACAGCCCGACGTCGGCTGCCGAGACCGCCAGATCCTCGGCGGACCACACGGGAATCTCGACCTGGCGGGAGCGTTGCTTGCCACGGAGCGTAGGGAGGCGGGGGTCGGCCGCCTCCTTGACCACGCTGAGCACTGCTGGAAGCTGGACCTCCAGCGTCTCGTACCCCGTCTCCACCAGCCGCTCGACCACGATGCACTCCCCGTCATGGCTCACGATGCGGCTGACGTAGGTGGCGACGGGGAGGTCCAGGAAAGCCGCGAGTTCGGGGCCGACCTGCCCGGTGTCCCCATCGGTGGCCCGCTCGCCGCAGATGATGAGATCGGGCAGGCCCAGCCTGCGGACCGCAGCGGCGAGCACGTGGGAGGTGGCCCACGTGTCGGACGCGGCAAAGGCCCGGTCGGAGAGCAGGATGCCCTGGTCGCAGCCCATGGCGATGGCCTCGCGCAGGGCGTCTGCCGCCTTGGCTGGCCCCATGGAGAGAGCCACGGTCTCGTCCTCCGGACCGCAAAGCTGAAGGGCGGTCTCGATGGCATAGAGATCAAGGGGGTTGACGATGACTTCGGCACCGTCCCGGACGACTGTCCCGGTTTCCTCATCCATGCGAACGCCGCTGGTCTCAGGCACCTGCTTGATGGGGACGACGATACGCATGGCGGGCTCCTAGGGGCGGTGCTCGATGGCCTGGCGGTAGCGCTGGATTCCGGCCGCAATTCCGGCCGCGATCTTGGCCTGGTGACGGGCGCTGTTCAGCAGCCGTTCGTCCTTGGCATTGCTCATGAAGCCGACCTCCACGAGCACGGCGGGGCAGGTGGTGTCGCGGAGCACGCAGAAGCTGGCCTGCTTCACCCCGCGGTCCTCTGCCTTGGTGGCCCCCACAAGGGATCTCTGGACCTCATAGGCCAGGCGGGAGTTGCGGCGGTCGCAGGCATTCCCCTTCCGGGTCGAGCCGTTGGTCCTGTTGCCGTAGCTGGACGGCGTTCCCTTGGGGCAGAGCCGGAAGGACTCGACGCCTCGCACGGACGGGGTGCCGACGTAGTTGGCGTGGAGGCTGACGAACACGTCGGCCTTCTTCCTTGCCGCGATCGCGGAGCGTTGGGCCAGGGAAAGGGCGCTGTCCCCGGTGCGGGTGAGGTACACCTTGTACCCCTTGCCGGTCAGTTCCGCCTGTAGTTTCTTGGCCAGCTTCAGAACGAGATCCTTCTCTTTCTTCTTGAGCTTCGTGCCAGTGGTGCCGGGATCCTTGCCGCCGTGGCCTGGGTCGATCACGATGGAGCGGACCGTGGAACGGGGCAGTGAACTGCGGCGGAGGATGGGATCGAGAAGCAACCGGAAATCGGCATCGCTGATGACCGGATTCCCCTTCCATTTGCGGACGGGGTGGCCCAGGTGTACCGCCGTGCCATTCAGCGTCGTCGTCCGCTTGTCCACGTTGAAGACCAGGCGCGAGTAGCGGCTGACCAGATAGACGTGCTTGGCGGACGTGCGGTGGGAGTACTGCATGCCGTAGTACGTCGCCACATCTCGCAGGAAGAGATAGCGCTGGCTGCTGACCGTGGCGTACCGAATCCGGAACTTCGCCGCGCGCACGCCTGGGGTACCAGTCAGGAGGACCAGTAAGGCCATGAGCGACATGCATCTGAGACCGACAGCCACGCGTTGTTGTCCTTCTCCCAGCTACAGGACTGCTAGGATGCGGCCGCATTTCTCCGCTTGCGGCGCTTGGTCAGCACGGGTGGGTGTTCGCCGTTGACCACACCGGCATCCACCACGCATTTGGCGATGTTCCTTTGTGAGGGTACATCGAACATGACGTCAAGCATCACCGACTCCAGGATCGCCCGCAGTCCCCGCGCTCCGGTGCTCTTCTTGACCGCCTTCTCGGCGAGGGCCTCCAAGGCGTCATCGGTGAACTCCAGTTTCACATTCTCCATGGCCAGCAGTGCCTGATACTGGCGGATGAGCGCGTTCTTGGTCTGGGTCAGGATCGCCACCAAGTCTTCCTTGGTCAACTCATTCAGAGTGGTCACCACGGGCAACCGCCCGGTGAACTCGGGGATCAGCCCGAAATGCACCAGATCCTCGGGCTCGACCAGTTCCATGACGCGACTGTCGTCGGGCGAGAGGATCGGAGTGTCCTCCACATCCTGGGCGGAGCCGAACCCGAGCAGGCGCTTACCCACGCGGCGGTGGATCGTGCGCTCCAAACCGACGAATGCGCCGGCGCAGATGAACAGGATATTCCGGGTATCGACGCGCAGGTACTCCTGCTGCGGGTGTTTGCGGCCGCCCTTTGGGGGGACGTTGGCCACCGTGCCCTCGAGGATCTTCAGCAGGGCCTGCTGCACGCCTTCCCCGGACACATCGCGGGTGATGGAGACGTTCTCGGTGCGGCGGGCGATCTTGTCGATCTCGTCCACGTAGATGATGCCGATCTGGGCGCGTTCCACGTCGTAGTCGGCGGACTGAACGAGCCGGAGGATGATGTTCTCCACGTCCTCGCCCACGTATCCCGCCTCCGTGAGGGTGGTGGCGTCGGTGATGGCGAAGGGGACGTTGAGGCAACGGGCGAGCGTCTGGGCGAGCAGTGTCTTGCCGCTACCGGTGGGGCCGAGCAGCAGCACGTTGCTCTTCTCGATCTCCACGTCGGCGAAGTCCTCGCCTGCTTGGCGGGTGTGTTCGAGGCGCTTGTAGTGGTTGTGGACGGCAACGGAGAGGACCTTCTTGACCTGCTCCTGCCCAACCACATATTCGTCCAGGAAGGCCTTCAGTTCGCCGGGAGTGGGAACCTTCAGCTTGGGGATGACCTGGCCCTTGGCCCCCACCATCGCCAGCTCTTCGTCGCCCAACTCGTCTTCGGCGCCCGCCGAGATATGGCCGCCAAGCATGCTGACGCAGGCCCCGACGCAATCGGGACAGATGAAGGCACCGTTGCCGCTGGAGATGAGGTTCTTCTCACCGTCGGTCTCGCTGCCGCAGAAGGAGCAGTGTGCCTTTGGGGGGCGTCGTCCAGGACTCATGCCGTGCTTTCCTTCCTGGCCGATGGCCTACGCTTTGGTGTCGCTATCCGGACTGCGGGGAAGCAACACTTCGTCCACCAAGCCGTATTCCTTGGCCTGTTCGGCGGACATGAAGTTGTCGCGGTCGCTGTCTTCGCCGACCTGGTCGGCAGTCTTGCCAGTATGGCTGGCGAGGATACCGTTGAGGATTTCGCGGATGCGGAGGATCTCGCGGGCCTGGATATGGATGTCCGAGGCCGTGCCTTCGGCCCCGCCGGCGGGCTGGTGCACCATGATGCGAGCGTTGGGTAGGGCGAAACGCTTGCCTTTGGCCCCCGCTGCCAGCAATACCGCGCCCATGCTGGCGGCTTGGCCGACGCAGTAGGTGCGGATGCTGCAACTGACCATCTGCATGGTGTCGTAGATGGCGAGGCCGGCCGTCACCACGCCGCCGGGACTGTTGATGTAGAAGTCGATGTCCTTCTTCGGGTCCTGGCTCTGGAGGAACAGGAACTGCGCGATCAGGGCGTTGGCGACATCGTCGTCCACCGGGGTGCCCAGGAACACAATGCGGTCCTTGAGCAGGCGCGAGTAGATGTCGTATCCCACCTCGCCATGCGCCGTCTGCTCAATCACGCGCGGGATGATGGGGTAGTAGTTGCTGGTACGGCCGGCGTTCATGTCGCTCTATTCCTTCCCGCCGTCGGTTTCCGTGATCTCTGCCAGTTCGACCAGGCGTTCCACGGTCTTGGACTCGCGCAGGTTCAGCAGGAGCTGGTTGATGCGGCCGGATTCCCGCATGCGGCGGAGGACGACCTTCGGCGTCGCCTTCTCCATACTCGCGAACATGTTGATCGCCTCGTCCAGATCTTTGGACTCGACCTTGATGTCTTCGACTTCGGCAACCCGGTTGAGGATGTAGAAGCGGCGGAGCTCCTCAACGGCCTGGCGGTTGGCCTGTTCGACCAACTGCTCGTGGTCCTTCTGCACATCCTCTGGGCTCGACCCGGCCTGCACCTGCTGCTCGCGCAGTCGTTGCATGGCACTTGCGGCGGTGCGATTGAGCATGGTGGGGGGCAGGTCGAAGGTGACGGCTGCAGTGAGGCTGCGGACCACTTGCTCCCGCACGGCCCGGTCCTGTTCCTGCTTCTTCTCCGAGTCCAGATTCTCCCGCACCCGCTGGCGGATCTCGTCGGCGCTCTCCATGCCCGCTTTCTGGGCCAGCTCGTCGTCCAGTTCGGGCGCTTCCATGCCATGCACTTCACTGATGGTGATGTGGTAGGGGAGCGTCTTGCCGGCCAGGCTCTCTTCGCCGTGGTCCTCGGGGAATGTGATCTCCACATCCCGCTCGGTACCGGCTTCGCAGCCGCTGAGCAGAGCGGTCACGCCTGGCAGCAGTTCGGGCTCGCGCAGGGGCAGCCAGGTGTCCTCGGCCTCGATATAGAACTTGGCGGTGGCCGGTGGCTCCTCGCCGTCTTCGGGCAGTTCGGCCTTGTAGGTGGCCTTCAGGAGGTCGCCCTCGGCAGCCGGGCGTTCGACCTTGTCATACTTGGCCTGGCGTTGCAGCCAGTCGTCGATCCACTCGCCCACGGAGTCGTCGGAGACCACCGCCGTGTCACGGGCGACCTCGATGCCCTTGTACTCGGGCAGCTCGAACTGGGGAGGCGTGTCGAAGGACACGCAGAAGATGAAGCTCTCGCCAGGACGGACCTGGAGATCGTTCTCGTCCTCGATCCCCGGCCGCGTCTCGGGCTCGATGCCTTCCTGCTCAATGGCTTCCTCCAGACCCTTCTGGAGCAACTCGCCCTTGGTTTGGTTGGCAATCTCCTCGCCGAAGCGGCGGAGGAGGAGCTTGCGCGGGATCTTGCCAGGACGGAAGCCCTTAACGGGAGCCTGGCGGTTGAATAGCCGCAGGCTCTCGTTGTAGACCTTCTCGACGCGTTCTGCCGGCAGCTCCACGGTGAGCTTCACTCGGCAAGGCGCCACGTCCTCGCGCTGAATATTGAGTTTCGGTTTGTCGTTATCCACGGCGACTACCCTAGTTGTTACCAATCGGACCAGCCGGTCAGTGTATCGCACCTCGGGGGCCGGGTGCCTCAAGCGATGTCCACAGGCACCCCAAAAAGAGCCTATACTGTACCACTCCGACAGTCGGAATGCCACGGCCAGCCAAGGGATGCGCAACAAACGCTCCGCCATCGCATTCTACCTACTACCCCAAACGTGCGTGTTGGCCGACTATTGGCCGTCCTCCCCGGGGCCTGTTCCGTGGACGAAGGCGCCGTCCTGGTGGTGGACTGTCACCATCATCCCCTTGGCCAGATCACCAGCCACGAGCAGACGGGAGATGGGGGTCTCCAGATGGCGGGCGATTGCCCGTTTCAGGGGGCGGGCGCCATAGGTGGGGTCGTAGCCCTCCTCGGCCAGGGCCAGGCGTGCCTGCGGGGTGACCAGGAGCTGCACTCCCTGGGCGGTCAGCCGCGCCGCAAAGCGCGCCAGTTGGATGTCGACGATGCCGGCGAGGTGTTCCCGCTCGAGCCGATGGAAGACGACCACTTCATCCACTCGGTTGAGGAACTCGGGCCGGAACATGCCCCGCAGTTCGCCAAGAACCTGTTGCCGCATGCTCTCGTGGTCGTCGCCCTGGTGTTCGACAATGGCTCGGCTGCCGATATTGCTGGTCAGGATGACGATGGTGTTGCGGAAGTCCACGACGCGGCCTCGCGCATCGGTCAGGCGTCCGTCGTCCAACACCTGCAGGAGGAGGTTGAACACATCCGGGTGGGCTTTCTCGATCTCGTCGAAGAGCAGCACGGCATAGGGATGTCGGCGGACCGCTTCGGTGAGCTGTCCGCCTTGGTCGTACCCCACGTATCCGGGGGGGGCACCGATCAGGCGGGCGACCGCGTGCTTCTCCATGTATTCGCTCATGTCGATCCGCACCATGGCGCGTTCATCGTCGAAGAGGGATTCTGCCAGAGTGCGCGCCAGTTCGGTCTTGCCGACCCCGGTGGGGCCAAGGAAGATGAACGTCCCCACCGGGCGGTTGGGGTCCTTCAGCCCCGCCCGAGCCCGGAGGATCGCGTCCGCCACTGCCTCGACGGCCTTGTTCTGGCCAATCACCCTATGGTGCAGGTGCTCGCCCAAGTGAAGGAGCTTCTCGCGCTCCCCTTCGATGAGCCGGCTGATCGGGATGCGGGTCCAGCGGCTGACGACGAGGGCGATGTCCTCCTCGTCCACATCCTCCTTGAGCAAGCGTTTGCCGTTGCCCGCCCGCACGGCTTCCTCGGCCGTGTGCAGTTGCTGTTCCAGCCCGGGGATGGTGCCGTTGCGCAGTTCCGCAGCCCGGTTCAGATCGTAGTCTCGCTCGGCCTTGCTCAACTGGGTGTGGGCCAACTCCAAGGCCTCGCGCAGGGCTCGCAACTCGGCGATTCCCTGCTTCTCGGCCTGCCAGCGCGCCGCCAAGGCATCGGCTTGGGAACGGACCTCGGCCAGTTCGTGTTCCAGGCGTTCCCGCCGCTCCTTGGAGACGGCGTCCTTCTCCTTGCGCAAGCCAGCCAGCTCGATCTCCAGCTGCATCTGCCGCCGTGCCACTTCGTCGAGCGCCTGCGGGCGACTGTCGATCTCGGTGCGCAGACGGGCGGCGGCCTCGTCGATCAGATCGATGGCCTTGTCGGGCAGGAAGCGGTCGCTGATGTAGCGGTCGGAGAGAGTGGCGGCTGCCACGAGTGCGTTGTCGCGGAGCTTGACGCCATGGTGGATCTCGTAGCGTTCGCGGAGTCCGCGCAGAATCGAGACCGTGTCCTCGACCGAGGGTTGTTCGACCAACACGCTTTGGAAGCGGCGCTCCAGGGCGGCGTCTTTCTCCACGTGTAGCCGGTATTCGTCCAGCGTGGTGGCACCGATGCAGTGGAGTTCGCCGCGAGCCAGCATGGGCTTGAGCAGATTCCCGGCATCCATCGCTCCCTCGGCCGCCCCGGCCCCGACCACCGTGTGCAATTCGTCGATGAAGAGGATGACCTTCCCATCGGCGCTGGTGACTTCCTTCAGCACGGCCTTGAGGCGTTCCTCGAATTCGCCCCGGTATTTGGCCCCGGCGATGAGCGCGCCCATGTCCAGCGCCACCAGGCGCCGATCCCGCAGTCCATCCGGGATGTCGCCGTCCACGATGCGGCGGGCGAGGCCTTCGGCGATGGCGGTCTTGCCCACCCCCGGTTCGCCGATCAGCACCGGGTTGTTCTTGGTCCGGCGAGACAGGATCTGGATGACCCGCCGGATCTCCTCGTCGCGCCCGATGACGGGATCCAGCCGATCCTGGGCCGCGAGCGTGGTCAGATCCTGGCCGTACTTCTCAAGCGCGTCGAAGGTCGCTTCTGGATTGGGAGAGGTGACGCGTTGATTCCCCCGCACCTGGCGCAAGGCTTCGAGAATGGCTTGCCGATCCACGCTGTGCTTGGCGAGCAGCTGGGAGACGTCACCGGAACTGGCCAGCATGGCCAGGAGCAGATGCTCCACGCTCACGTATTCGTCTCTGAGCTGAAGTGCTTCCTGCTCCGCCTGGGTCAGGATCTGGCCGAGCTCGCGCGAGGCATATACCTGCTCGGCCGTGCTGCCCTGCGCTTGTGGCAGTTTGCCGAGGGCGGTCGCCACATCCTGCCTGATGCCATCCACACGCCCCCCCGCCTGGCCAGCCAGGGCTGCGGCCAAGCCGTCGCTCGGCTCGAAGAGCGCGTGGAGCAGGTGCAGCGAAGCCACGGCCTGGTGATTGCGTGCCACCGCCAGGGACTGGGCGGCAGAGAGTCGTTCCCGGGACGTATCGGTGAGTCGCTCTGGGTTCATCCGGATCTCCTTTGGTTGATGCTTCTGTACGCAGTCAACCAAGAGAAGCAGAGCGGATGCCAAACGCCAGGACGAGCAGGCCGTCTCCCCCCAGGTGCGTTCGGGGAGAGACGAGACGGCCCGGTCGCGGGCCAAAGTGGGACAATCTGTCGCGCTTGCCGGGCTTTCGGGTGATTTCGCGCGGCCTGGGGCGTGGAACTAGTGGCGGGCTTCGCCGAGGAGCACGTCGGGGCGGGATTGGTCGGGAGCGAG
>JABGQJ010000265.1 GCA_018648945.1 Victivallales bacterium | reverse complement strand
CATTTGCCTCTTGCGCGCCGCGAAGCTGACCGCCGTGGGCAGGGGCGTGTGTGCAGGCAGCGTGAAGTCGCGCACCTGCACGGTCAGGCCAAAGGCGAGAGGCGGCTGCCCGGCGCAGGAGACGGTCAACTGTCCCTGGTAGGTCCCAGCCGGCTGGTCCTTGGACGTGCGCACGCGAATCCAGAAGCTCTGCACCACGTCCGGCTCGATTTCGACCGGGCCGAGGAAGTCCAAGATCGGATCGGGCCACCAACCCACGTAGGACACCGCGTAGGGCGGCTTCTTCTCGGTCTTCACATAGCCCATCACCTCGCAAGACACACCGGCGGCGGGGAACGCCTTGCCGGCCGCCGTCTTCAGCGCCCCGACGGAGACTTGAACACCCGTCAGCTTCTTGCCGCCACGCGGCATGACCAGGACCTGGAAGGACTCGGTCTCGCGGCGAGCCAGGGACAGGCTCGTCGCGCGGGCCACGGTGGCCTGGAAGGGCATGTCCTTGGGCAGGATCTTCTTCATGCTCGTCGCGAAGCCGACCGCCATCGCGTCTCCGGGCAAACCGAGCTTCGCGAAGTCGCTCGCGAAGACCAGCTCCGCCACCTTGCGGGCGATGCGGGCAGGTTGCTCCTCGAACTCCTCCCGGATCCCGTCGAAGCGGGCCAGCGTTAGGCCGGGGGCACGCAACTCAGCGGAGAGACGGTCGTGAATCTTGCCCAGTTTGGCCAACTCCCGCCTGACGGCTTGTGTGACCGCCGGCTGTGGCGCTTCGGTTCCGCTGATGAACTGAGCACTGCATTTCGCCAAGAACGCCTGTCTCCCAGGTGCGGTCAGCAGGTACATGGTCGCCAGCTGACCAGCCAACGCGTCTTCCGGCTCGGGCGGTTTCTCGCCCTTCCTCAGCAAGACGATGTTGTCCACGAATACGCTCATGTCCTGCGTGGGTCGCTGGCTGAAGATGTGGAGGATCGCGATGTCCGAGCGGTCCACCTTCTTGGGGAAACCGGAGAGAGGGATGACGAAGCGGCGGAAGCCACGGACCGGGAGGGGCAGGCTGAAGCGCAAGCCCTCACGGAACGGAACCTTGCTGTCCGAGCAGATGAACGACAGGAACGGGGCTTCTGCACTTGGGTTCACGATGTCGATCACCAGCCGGTCGTAGCCGCGCCAATCGCGCAGGGGAGGCCCGGCTTCGAAGGCGGGCCACTGCTCCATCCCCTTCTTGTACGCGGGCGTACTGAAGCACAAGGAATATTGCCCCGAACTGGCGTACATGTTGGATCGCGCCAGCCCATCGCTGGGCGTGCGCAGCTTCCACGCCTTCGCTTCCGCCTCGGTCTCGAAGTCGAAGAGAGGAGTGGCGGCGCCGAGTCCAACGGCGAGACATACCAAGACTGCTACGAGCTTCTGCATGATTGCATCTCCAGGTTGGGTTCCCGCCAACATGCTTCGCATCCAGGCAGTATGCAACGGCGCGGTTCCCGGGATAGGTCGGGATACCCCCCAGACACGGAGTCGATGCATGAGCGCCAAGGTACTCACGATGGTTGCCCTCTCAGTCTGCGGTACTCTTGCCGCCGCTCCCGTCATGGTCCGGGATGGCCGGCTCTGGCAGGAAGGGGAGTAGGGCAGGGCGCAGCCGTTCGGGAGGCGGAAAGAGGACGCCCCGCGCCGACCAATGCCGATGCGGGGCGTCAGTAGAGAAGGGAAGCGGAATCTAGTAGGGGTACCAGAGGAAGCCACCGCCGGTTTGCGGGTAGATGCTGAAGCCCTGGACGTGTCCGTCCGCCATCAGGTCGTTGTTGCGCTTGCCGTGCCAGGTCATGGCGTTGACGGACCAACTGCCCGAGGAGGTGCGCGTCGCGCCCGTGCCGGTGCCCCAGGGAACGCTGGAGGTGCCGCCGGAGGCGTTCATCGACATGCCCCATTGGCCGCGCAGATTGTAGGCGCTCGCCGAGTTGGACGGGCAGTGGGCCTCGGCCAGCATGACGGTGGAAGACGGTTTCTTGATGCCGCCGATGCCGCCCACTTCCACAACGCCAGCGACGTCCGACCAGCCACTGATGTAGACGTTGATCATCTGGCAGCGCGTGTTGCGGCTGTCGGCGCTGGGACAGACGTAAGACTGGCTGTTCGTCACATACTCGAAGATGGCATCGTCCCACGTCTTGTAGCCGCCTCCCGTCGCCGCACCGTTGCGGACGATGGGGTACATCTCCTTGTTGTCGTCGGCATACATGATCATGGCCAGGCCAAGCTGCTTGGCGTTGTTGACGCATGAGATGCTGCGCGCCTTCTCGCGGGCTTGGGCCAACGCGGGAAGCAACATGGAGGCGAGGATGGCAATAATGGCGATGACGACGAGAAGCTCGATCAGGGTAAATGCGTGTTTGCGGGGGTCCATGGATACTCCGATGGTTACTGTCTTCTTGGGCTGACTTCTATACGTATAGGGGGGCTTGGGGAGACTACAGAATGACATCGCTCTTCACTGCACCGCGGCGGAGCACGGCTTCGCGGGCCATGGCCATGTGGTGCCGGATCGCCGCAGCGGCGGCATCGGGATCGTCATTGCGCAGGGCATCCAGCAGGGGTTGGTGCTTCTGGCGATGATTGTCGTCGGGAATAATCACGTGCGAAGTGGCGAAATGGGCGAAGACGAGAATCTGACGCAGGGCCTCAACCAGTGTGGCCGCGCCGGAAAGCTCGGCCAACGCCAAGTGGAACTCGGCTTCCGCTTCCCACAGTTCCGGGCCGTAGGGCAACTCGTCGATCCGCTCGCACATCGCATTCAGCCGCTCGTATTCCGCGCGAACCGGGGCGCCGCAGTAGAGCCGGGCGGCCTGTGCCTCCAAGGCCGTGCGGAAGATGATCTGCTCCCGGAATACGGCCGGCGTCACCGCCCGCACGCGGGTCGCGCGCCGGGGCAGAATCTCCACCAGCCCCTCGCTCGCCAACCGCCCGAGGGCATCAACCACTGGCGACACGCTCATTCCCAGCTCACTCGCCAGGGCCTTCCGGTCGATCAACTCACCAGACTGGAGCTGCCCGTCCAGAAGACGGGCGAGAAGCTCGTCGTACGCAGCTTGGGCCAGTGATCCAGCAGCCATGATATCGGTTCCATTCAGACTGAAATGTCACCAAACATACCTGTAGATGGGGCGATGTCAATGGGATGTGCCCGCTGCTCCATGCCTTCCTGCAAGGGGGCGCGGCACTCGGTCGCGCACCGCTCCTGGGCGTGCGGCTGAACCCGGATTGCAGTGTATGTTGCGGGACATGGCCACTGAGCCAGGCGGCCAGCTCTTTGCTGACCCCATCTAGAAACGAGCCGAAAATGGAGAAACTGGCCATGGCCTGGAATACGAGTGGTCCACTGGCGGTAGTCGCCTGCCTCTTGGCTCTTTCCTCCAGCGCGCCCGCTGCGGATGCCCTGCCGCTGATCGATTTCGCCAAGCCCGGCATCGAGGGTCGTTGCACGGCTGGCTGCGATCAGGTGATCTTCGCGAGGAGCGACGACCCGGCAAAGCCGGGCCTGGCCGTTACCATCGCCCCGGGCAAGGCAGGCTACCCCGGTATCCACATCAAACCCGAAGGGCAGGTGTGGGATCTCTCGTCGTTTGGCCACGTGGCGGCCCGTATCACGAATCTGGGCGAGAAGGCGATCAGCTTGAGCCTGCGCGTGGACAACACCGGCGACTGGCAGGCGCAGCCGTGGAACACGGAAAGCGGCTACATCAAACCTGGCGAGACCGGCACGGTCAAGGTCATCTTCGGCTTCCAGTACGGCACGAAGCCGGGCTACAAGCTCGACTCCGCCAAGGTCGTGAACCTTCTGCTCTTCACTGGCAAGGCAAAGGCTCCGGTCTCCTTCCGTATCGAGTCGATCACTGCGGGTGGAACGGTCGGGGAGAAGCCCCCGGTAGACCCGAAGGATGTACGCACCAAACCACTGGCTGGCTATCTGCTGGGCGGTGCCGCGACCATCGATGTGGCCAAGCAGATCGAGGCCAGGAATGGCGCGGTCGGCAAGGTTGTCGCCATGGGCAGGAGCCAGGCCCTGCACCTGACCTATCCCGCCGGCAAGGGGACTCATCTCGTGCGGTTCAAGCCGCCGATCGGGCGTTGGGATCTCACTGGTGCCACCGAGATCCGCCTGCGGGTGAAGAATGTGGGCGAGATTCCGGTCACGCCGGGCGCGCGGGTGACCAGCGACCGGTGGCATGGCACCGACATGGTACTCGCCGAGACCGCCCTGGTCCCGGGAGCTTCCCAGGAACTCGTTGTGGATTTCGCGGCGGACAAGGTGTGGCAAGGCCCGACCGGAGCCATCGCCAAAGCCCACGCCAAAGGCCAGAAGGGCACGGGTACCAGTTTTGCGGGCAACAAGGCCGACGCGGTCGAGATTCTTGCCAAGCACGCAGGCGAAGCCGCTCTGCTGGTGGAGTCGATCACGGCCACGGTCACTCCCTTGCTGACTCCCGCCTGGCTCGGCAAGCGTCCTCCCGTCGAGGGCAAGTGGGCCCTGACCTTCAGCGACGAGTTCGACGGCGAGACCATCGACCGCGAGCGCTGGAACATCTACACGGAGAACTACTGGGATAAGCGCAGCCACTTCACCAAGGACAACGTGGTGCTGGGCGATGGCACGGCGCGGCTGCGGATGGAGCGGAAGACCGGCCACGAGAACGATGACCCCAAGCGCAAGAAGACCGGCCATGCCGTCGGTTTCCTCGATACCTACGGCAGATGGGCCCAGCGCTACGGCTACTTCGAAGCACGCATGAAGCTCCCCACCGCGCCAGGTCTCTGGCCCGCCTTCTGGTTGATGCCCGACCGCGGGCCGGTGTCCGATCCACAGTGGGTGCGGGCCAACACCGGCAAGGGGGCCATGGAGTTCGACATCATGGAGCACCTGACCCGCTGGGGGCCGTATCGCTACAATGTGGCCATGCACTGGGACGGCTACGGGAAGGAGCACAAGTCCATTGGCAGCAGCAATGTCTACGTGCGTCCGGACGCGGACGGCTTCATCACCAGCGGCCTGCTGTGGACCCCGGGGGCTGCGGTCTACTACTGCAATGGCGAGGTGGTGGCCCGCTTGGAGAACACCCGCATCTCCAACGTGGCCTCCTACCCCATCCTCTATATGGTCACTGGTGGCTGGGACAACAGCCCGGTCGACGACGACCAACTCCCCGCCGATTTCGTTGTTGACTACGTCCGCATCTGGCAGCGCCAGGATCTGGCTTCGGCCGCCGACGGCAAGATTGCGCTGGCCCGCACCGGGCCGCGCCCGAAAGCTCCCAATGCGCCACCAGCCACGGGCGAGATCCTCACCACTGCCGCAGCCGTGAAGCCTGCCGAGATCGAGTTGCAGGGAGCGACGGTTCGCGTGGTCGAGAACAAGGGCACCAAGGTGCTGCAAGCCACGTTCCCTGCCGGCACGAACTACCCCACCTTCACCGTGCCGGTGACCAAGGGCGGCTGGGATCTGTCGGCGTTTGCCGGCGCGCAGGTTGAGGTCGTGAACACGGGGCAGAGCGAAGTCGCTGTCTGCCTGCGAGTGGACAACCTGGGTGATTGGCGCAAGGAGCCATGGAACGTCGAGAAGGCCATCCTCAAGCCCGGCGAGGCCCAGACGATCCAGGTGGTGTTCGGCAAGTCCTACGGTGGCAAGCCTGGCTTCGCCCTGGATTCGGGGCACATCGTTGCCTTCCGAGTGTTCGCTGAGAAACCGAAGCAGACCGCAACCGTCATTGTCAGGAATCTCAAGGCTTTCGGCACGCCATAGCCGCAGCAAGAGGCCCCCGCATGCGATCCCATTGGCTCCTTATCCTGCCCATTTGTCTCTGCACACTCGCCGCAGAAACGGGCGTTCCCCTCTTCCAGCGATCGTTCGAGGACGGCGAGGCCCCGAAGGGGGCGGAACAACGCGACGCTACAGATGGTGTGGCAGGGAAGTACGTCCGCTATGGCGATGTCGCTTACCCGCCTCGACTGCCCCTGGCCAAGGAACTGGCAGGGGACTACACGTTGGCGGTGTGGTTGCGGGCCAAGGAGTGGCTGGAGGAGACCCCGTCGGGTTTCGGCAAGCGAGTGCCTCCCACGCTGATGGCGCTGTACGATGCCGAGGATTTCACGCCCATCGTGTTCCGGGTGTGCCAGCGGCGTCTGCAGTTGGCCGTGAACCACAAGGGGCAATGGGGGGCCGCCAGCGGGTGGCACGAACTGCCCGAGGGCAAGTGGATTCACGCGGCGGCAGTTCGCCGCGGCGGGGAGATTGTGTTCTACGTCAACGGCGTGCGCGAGATCACCGTTTCCCTGCACCGTTGCGTGCAGCCTCTGGTGGCCGTTCGGGTGGGGAATGTTGCCAGCCGGACCTTCTTCGGGGATCTGGACGAGGCCACGGTTTGGGACCGCCCCCTCGCCGACGCGGAGGTGGCGGCCCTTGTGCCCGCTGCCAAGCGCGCGGAGATGGCCACCTTCGACAGCCATTCCAGACGACTCCCTGACCCGGCCTATCCCGGTCGTGAACTGCGCGTGGCCAAGGCTGCATCCTCGCCATTGGTGGCAGGCCTGAGTGCGCACTCGCTGGCTTTGCCGTGGTTCGGCGCGGGGCGGAACGATCTGCTGAGTTGGGGACTCAATTTCAACGGCCATCCCGCCATCCATCGCGAGCTTTCCCCTGGGAAGTACGCTCCGGGAACGCCGGCAACGGAATTGGCCGCCGGGGCGAAGCTTCCCCATCCGCCCTACTACCGGCTGCCCCGGTCCGACGGTGGCTTCGACCTTCTCTCGACTGGCAAGGGCACCCCGCATGGCGACCAGCTTCTCCGCCACCGCAACACCGGCAAACCGGGCGCCCCCACCTTCACGGCCATGGACCCGATCCTCTGCGACGGCACGGGTTTCAGGGCCGCCTACCATGCCTATCTGACGGCCGTTCAGGATGTGGATCGCGACGGCACCGTGGACCTGCTCATGGTCAGGGGCCACAAAGGGGCGCCCTACAGCCCGGACTCGCCAAAGGGATTCTGGGGCGGGGAGGTCCTCCCCAACTCCGGCAAGGGCAAGGGCTACAGCGTCAATGGCCAGTGGCTGGGTTACGAGGGACGGTACATCGTCGTCTGGGCACGGGGCGAACGCGACGACAAGAGCCGTCTGACCTTTGGCAAACCCCTAATGATCTACCAGGGAGAGACCGAGTTCCCCCTGCAATGGAAGGGCTACAGCGCGCCCCGTGCGGTCTGGGTGACTATCGCTGGCAAGAGCTGGCTCGTGCTGGCCGGGAACATGGATCAGATGCTGGCCGTGCCTGCGACCGTAGAGGGGGACGTGATCCGCTGTGGTGCGGCCCAGCCGCTCTTGGCGGGCGGTGCGCAACTGCGCTATGTCTATCATCCCCATGCCATCGATGTGCGTGATCTCGATCAGGACGGCCAGCCGGAGCTGCTGATATCCGGCAACCCGGGCAGTCTGTCCATTCTCCGGGGTAAGCAGATCGGCAGCTTCCGCGAGGAGCGCGCCATGCAGCTGGGCGGGGCGTTGGCCATGCAGACTCTCACGGTTCCCTGCCGGGTCGATTGGGATGGGGACGGCATCCAGGATCTGGTCGCTGGCGACGCCTCGGGTTGGCTGGATTTCTGGCCGGGCACAGCCGATCCCATGGTCTATCGCGCGCCGATTCACATGCGTGTCGATGGGCAGCCTGTCCACGCCCAGGCCGGCTATGACGGCTCCATCCAGGGGCCCAACGAGTCCCGTTGGGGATATCTCAACCCCACCGTCGGCGACTGGGATGGCGACGGCAGGCCAGACCTCATCACCTGTGACATCCGCGCCGACATGCTTCTCTTCCCCCGGACTGCCGATCCCGCCGCCCTGCAGGCGCCGAAGCCATTCACCCATCAGGGCAAGAAACTGCGCGTGGCTTGGCGTCAACGCCCCGCCATTCTCCCTGCCAAGCATGGCGCGGCAGGCGACCGGCCCTGCCTCGTGCACATGGATTGGGACGGCGTACTCTGTCTCGGCATCCCCGAACGCAAGGGCAGCACGGAGATCGTCGAACAGCGCCAGTTCCTCTACGACGACGGCAAGCCCGTGAAGCTCGATGGTCCCGCCGGGCTCTGGGGCCGCGCCAAGTTCGCCCTTACCGACTGGGATGGGGATGGTATCTGGGATGTCGTCTTCGGCACCAATCGTTCCGATCACCAGTTCTTCAGCGAGGAGTGCACCCGCCGCGAATCGACCCCCTTTCTGCTCCGCAACACTGGCACCAACCAGCGTCCCGTCTTCGCCCGTCCCGTTCCCATCAAGCTCGGTGACGAGTACCTAGGTTTCGGCGTCCACAACGCCGCTGTCTGGCCCACCGACATGGATGGAGACAGTCGCGATGATCTTATCATCGGGGCCGAGGACGGTCGCATCTATCGCTTCCTCCGCCAGGAACTGCGACCATAGACCCTCCGGAATTCCGAGGACAGTGCTGCTATGGCAAAAGGTCGATGGTGTCGAATCTGTGGCTGTCAACGGCGGAACGAGGCATTCTCGGGCCGCGGGCATCGCAACTGTATCTGCAAAGAGTGCCAGAAGCTGCCGAAGGCCCTGCTGGAGAGAATCGACATCGGCAACGAACTGTGCGGCTACATCGGGCAGAAGAACATCTCGGAGAAGAACATTGCCCGCCTCGTTGAGCTGACCGCGCACGAGGATCCCGACCTGCGTGAACATGCGGAAGCCCTTCTCGATATCGCCAGAGTCCATCCGCGTAGGAAGAAGCGCTGGAAGCGCCTGGTGGAGACCCAATGCCATCTGGTCCACCGCTATCTGGTGGCCGCTGGCGACGAGGTCCGCGGCGAGATCGGGCTGACCATGGACCTCGAGACCCGGCTCATGCTGGACGACTACGAAGCCGACCTATCCGCGAGCGCCATCGCCAATCAGGACATCCCGTTCTGACGGCCTGAGGCGAGCGCCTGGGATCTGCCCGCGAGCGCCCATGCCGTTGATCCTTGCGTGTGTGACGCTACGGTACGCGCTCTTCGAGCGAGAGCGACTAACCATAGAGCGTGATGACGGCAGGTACCGAACACCCCCAAGTCGAGTACGAGCGTTTGGCGCTGGGGATCTATCTGCCCGGCTTCCTGAGGGTGTTCGGGGCGGCTCTCTGCGGGACGTTTGTGCCGCTCTATCTTGCCCATCTGGGGGCATCGTTGGCTGCCATCGGGGCGGTCATGGGGGCCCAGTCTGCGGGATTGCTGGCGGCGGATCTCCCAGCGGGCCTGCTTGTTTCGCGGCTGGGCACGCGGCGAGGCATGATCCTCGGGTTGCTGGGAATGGGCTCTGCTCTCGCGCTTGCTGGCGCGGTTCGCGGCGTGCTGCTGCTTGGTCTACTCCTGTTTGTGACGGGATTCTGTTCGGCGCTGGTCCAGATCTCGCAGTTGACCATCATGCGCCACGCCATGCCGGACCATGTGCGCGGCCGGGCCTTGGCGTTGTTCGGCGGCAGCAT
>JABGQJ010000264.1 GCA_018648945.1 Victivallales bacterium | reverse complement strand
TGATCCAGCGTTGGAGCATGTCCTCCGCCTGGTCCAGTGCCCCGGTGTTCTGGTAGTGGAGGCAGTGGTAGTAGTAGTACTCCCGCGTGCCTGCGATCAGCTCCTTGAGCGGCACCGCACGGTCCGGCGCAAGTGCGAAATCCTCCACGAAGCCAACGTCGCCGGGGGCGGCAACGAGCCCGACGACAGAGATAAGGGAGGCGGCGAGGAACGAATGGAAATGGCTCATGGGGGCTCTCCTTGCCTGAGCAATGCAGACATGACATGTCCGTCTATAGATATACACGCACGAGACGTGGATTTCTTAGCCACGGCAGGAGAACTCCCCGCTGGCAGAGCCGGACCAGCGAGGGAAGAGGCAGGGGTGGGAGGCGAGCGATTCCACAGGAGCGCCGTGTTTGTACTTGGGTCTTGCGATTCGCGCGCTGCTGGGTACAGTCTTCCATGTACACTTGGCACAAGCTCCCCAACCAGCACCAAGGAGAAGATCATGGGCCTATTCGACGCCATCCGCGGTCAGTTCCTCGACGTCATCCAATGGGAAGACCAAACGCAGGACACCATCGTCTGGAAATTCCAGCGGCGGGACAACGCCATCAAGAATGGCGCGCAGCTCATCGTCCGCGAAAGCCAGAAGGCAGTCTTCATGCACGAAGGGGTACTAGGCGATGTATTTGGCCCCGGTCGCCATCGGCTGACCACCAACAACATCCCCATCCTCACCAGCCTCTCCAACTGGAAGTACGCCTTTGGCGCGCCGTTCCAGTGCGACACCTTCTTCGTCTCCACCCGGCAATTCACGAACCAGAAGTGGGGCACGCGCAACCCGATCATGATGCGCGATCCCGAGTTCGGGCCCATCCGCCTGCGCGCCTTCGGCAGCTACTGCTTCCAAGTCACCGATCCGGGCACCTTCGTCAAACAGATCTCCGGCACCAACGCCGACTACGATACGGCCGGCATCGCCGCCCAGTTCCGCAACATGCTCTCGGCCCGCTTCGCCGATGCCCTCGGGGAAATGCAGATCCCGGCCCTCGATCTGGCCGCCAACTACAACGAGATGGGCGACGACCTCTGCGAGAAGCTCCAGCCGGAGTTCGACGAGTATGGCGTCAGCCTCACCAAGTTCCTGATCGAGAACATCAGCCTGCCCGAGGAAGTGGAGAAGGCCCTCGATACGCGCTCGTCCATGGGCGTGCTCGGCAACATGAACACCTATACCCAGTTCAAGACCGCCAACGCCATCGGCGACATGGCCCAGAACGAGGGCGGCGGCGGCAACATGATGGGCATGATCGCCGGCGTGAACATGGGCCAAGTGATGGGTGGAACCATGCAGCAAGGCGCCCAAGCCCCGCAGCAACCCGGAGTCGCACCCCCGCCAATCCCGCAGCCCGTGCAGTGGTTCGCGGCGGTGAACGGCCAGCAACTCGGCCCGTTCGACGGCAATGCCATGGCCCAGAACGTCCAATCGGGGCAAGTCACCCGCGAGACCATGCTCTGGAAGCAAGGCATGGCAGCCTGGACCGCGGCGGGCCAGATCCCGGAACTGGCCGGGCTCTTCAACGCGCCCCCGCCGATGCCTCCGCCCATGCCGCCACCGATGCCGTAGCTTGCTCAGCCAGCTTCCGACCACTCTCGGGTCGGCAAAGACAAGACTAGCGGGGGGATTGCGCGCCGCAGCCCCCCCGAGGCACCCCTAGCCCGATGACCTAGGGGAAGGCCATGGGAGGAGGAGACCGCGTGACCGAAGACCACCGTACCCACCGACAGCGACGCTGCCGCTGTCTTGCGCTTCTGGCGTTCCTCCTGGTTTCGCTGTGGGCGACACGGGAAGCCGGCGCCCGCGCCGGGGGCGGCGGGGACTTCAGTGGCGGTGGGGGCGGCGGCGGAGGAGGAGGCGGAGGAGGCGGAGGAGGCGGAGGGGGCTTCTCCTCGGGTGGCGGCGGCAGCTACGGCAGCGGCAACTACGGCAGTGGCAGCCACGGCAGTGACAACTACGACAGTCGCAGCTACCGAAACCCCAGCTACAGCAGTGGCCCTGACGGGGAACGCCGCAAAGATGGACTCACCCTCCCTATCCTCTTCACGCTGTTCGCCGCTGTGGCAGTCGTCATCGCCGAAGTGACGAAACCGAAGATCGAGGAGCGGAGCATCCGGCGCTCCAAGCGGAAAGCCGACCAACTGGCCCTGGACGGCATGCTCCAAGGCATCCGGGACGCCGACCCGGCATTCGGTTCCTACGCGTTCCTCCGCCGGGCCAGCCGTGCGTTCCGCGTTCTCCAGAGTGCTTGGAGCAAGCAGGATCTGACCCCCATCCACCGCTTCGTCTCCGACGCCGTCTACGAGCGCTTCTCCCTCCAGATCGCGGAGATGAAGGAGCGGGGAACCCGCAACGTGATGAAGGGGGTCAAGGTACGGGAAGCCACAGTCGCCACAGGAGGTGTGGACAGCAACTTCCAGGCGATCACCGTGCGCTTCCAGGCCTCTGCCATCGACTACGAAGTGAATGCCTCCGGGCGGGTCACCTCTGGCGACAAGTCCCGCCAAGGCTTCGTGGAATACTGGTCCTTCGTCCGCAGACCGGGAGCCAAGACACGGAACGCGGATGGCCTCTTCGAAGGCCATTGCCCAAACTGCGGCAGCCCTCTTCGGCTGAACCAGACAGAGAGCTGCGAATCGTGCAACGCCAAGGTGCGAAGTGGACGATACGACTGGATCCTGACCGAGATCACCCAGGAATCGGAATGGAAACCGCGCGCGCCCAATGAGATCCGAGGGGTCTCTGCAATGGCCGCGAACGACCCGGGATTCTGTCTTCAGCACCTGGAAGACCGGGCGAGTGTTGTGTTCTGGCGGCGCATCGCCGCTTGGCAGTCGGGCAAGGTCCTCCCCCTCCGGAAGATGAGCACGCCCGCCTACTGCGAAGCCATGGCAAGGGATCTCCGACCGGATCCGGACGGCACCCGGCCCATTCCCTCCGGGGCAGCAGTGGGCTCCGTGGAAACCGAGGGCATTCTCTGCGAATCCCCCCTCGACCAGGCTCTGGTCAGAATCCACTGGAGCAGTGGCACGGAGCTGCAGCAGCCAAATGGCACACGGCAACGGACCATCGGGGTCAGGTTCCATGTCTCCTTCTTCCTCCTCACGCGCAAGCACGGGGTGAAGGGCGACATGGATGACGCGCTGTCCTCAGCCCATTGCCCGGGCTGCGGCGCTCCCGTCACCAACACCGTCGCCGACGCCTGCGAATACTGCGGCGACGCAATGGCAAACGGGGAGCAGGATTGGCTCCTGGCCAATGTCTGCGTCGCGGACGAGAAGCCGGTCCGCGAGTTCCTGTCCCGCCTGCAAGAGGCCAAGCCTCGCAGGAAGTCCAGAGCGCGCTCCCGTGAAGCGGTCAGCCTGCCCCCGGCCTCGGGGCGGGAACTGGTGGCCTGGGCCCTCCACGTCATGCTGGCCGACAATGTGATCGACGAGGAGGAGATGAAGCTGCTTGAGGCCCTGGCGACCAAACATGGGATTCGGAAAGCGGAACGCAAGCGTCTGATCGTCGCTGCGCAGGCCGGCGAGCTCGAGTTGGGGATGCCGGAGGAAGCAAACACGACCCACGCCTGCCTGGAGGCAATGGCCGAGATGGCCCTGGTCGACGGCGCCGTGACTGCTGCGGAAAGGGAAACCATGCACACCCTCGGCAAGCGCCTTGGCCTCGGCAAACGGAAGATCGCCAAGACCATCACCGAAGCGCGCAAGCGACTTGCTCGCCAGGGAAGGCAACGACTCAAGGCCCTACGCAGGAAGCACTAGACTGATATGGAGAGTGAAATGGCTGTGAAGTGTCGTTCTTGGATGCGGCGTAACTGGCGCTGGTTGGGTCTCTCTGTCTTGTTGCTGTCCCTCTGCGCCATCCCCGAGGCGGCGGCCCGTGCGGGTGGTGGAGGGAGCTTCAGTAGTGGTGGTGGCGGCGGCGGTTTCAGCGGCGGCGGTGGTGGAGGGTTCAGCAGCAGTCGGTCCAGCGGCAGTGGCTTTCAGGGGAGCAGCCGGAGTGGGGGGGGCGGCGATGGGTCAGTGCTGGCGTTCCTCGTCCCGCTCGGCGTCGTCCTCCTCGTCATGTTCCTGAGCAGTCAACAAGCCAGCGCGCAGCTCCAGGGCCGGGGCATCCGGCGCGGACGGCGCCTGGCCAGCCAGCGGTCCCGCGAAAAAGGGATCGAGCAGATCCGGGCGACCGATCCGGGATTCTCCCAAGACGGCTTCTACCACCGGACCGGACAGGGGTTCCTACACCTGCAGGAGGCATGGAGCAACCAGGACTTGGCACCGGTTCGCCACTTCATATCCGATGCCGTCCATGAACGCTTCTCTCTTCAACTGGCGGAAATGCGGCGACGGGGCGTGCGCAACATCATGGAGAATGTGTTCGTCGAGGAGAACACCATCGCCCAAGTGGATGTGGACGCTCAGTTCCAGACCATCACGATCCGCATCCGGGCCTCTGCCGTGGACTACGAGGTAGACACCGCAGGCAAGCGGGTCTCTGGGACGGGAGCCCCCGACAGCTTCGCCGAGTACTGGTCCTTCGTCCGCCGGCCCGGGGCGCAGACGACCGAGGGGGATGGCCTCCTCGAAGGTAACTGCCCCAACTGCGGGGCGGCCCTGCAACTCAACCAGGCCGCCGAATGCGAATCCTGCGGGGCCAAGGTGCGCAGCGGCCAGTACGACTGGGTGCTCGCCGAAATCACCCAGGAGTCCGAGTGGCAAGCAAACCAGCACCGGGAAGTGCCCGGCTTCGCGACCATGGCTGCGGCGGACCCCGCCTTCTCCCTCCAACACCTGGAAGACCGGGCCAGCGTCATGTTCTGGCGGCGGATCGCGGCGTTCCAGTCGGGCAAGACCGACCCGCTCCGCAAAATGGCGCGGGAGGGATACTGCGGCGCTCTTGAGAGCGAGTTGCGCCCCGACAGCGAGGGCATGCGGATCGTCCCCACCGAGGCCGCGGTCGGCTCGGTCGAAACAGCAGCGATTGTCTGCGCAGAGCCAGTGGACAAGGCATTGCTCGATGTCCACTGGAGTTGCGGGCAAGAGCGACGCATGCCGGATGGTTCTCGCCGCCCCCGCGCGACCGTCAGTTTCCGCTCCTGCTTCTTCCTCCTGTCCCGCAACCATGGGGTGACCGGCAACGCGGACGAGGCCCTGTCGTCCTCCCATTGTCCCGGCTGCGGCTCCCCCACCATGGGCGGTGTGGCCAACGCCTGCGAGTACTGCGGGGCGGTGTTGAACCAAGGCGACCAGGATTGGGTGCTGGACGGAGTCTACCCAGCCAACGATCCAGTGGTCATCGATCTCCTCGACCGCGATCAGCAGACACCAGCGGCCGGGCAGGACCCCAGCAACGCCGCGCCGTCCGGCGGCACGGCGTTGGTGGCTTGGGTAATCCACGTAATGCTGGCTGACGGCGAGATCGACACCAAGGAAGAACGGCTTCTGCGCGACTTTGCCAGCGGCCATGGCATACCGGAAGCCACCCTCCAGGAACTCGTCGTCGCCATGAAGGCCGGTGAACTGGAGGTCGAGAGCCCTGGCGACGAGAACGAGGCCCGCCGCTGGCTGGAGGCGATGGCCGAGATGGCCCTGGCCGACGGCTTTGTCGCCAAGGAAGAACAAGCGACCATGCATGCTCTCGCCCAGCACCTCAATCTGAGCAGATACGATGTGAACCAGATCGTCATCCGGACGCGCAGCCGCCTGTATAAGGAGGAGAAGCAACGGATGCGGGAGCTGCGCCGCCAAGCGTGATACGGGGGGACCATGGACTGCGTGCAGAAGACTGTTACTGTAGGTCCACAGCGCGTCTCCCGACGCGCCATGCCGGATCTGAGTTGCCTGTCGAACATGGAATGGAGAGCGGAATGAGCAAGGATTGCCAATCCTGGGTGCGCCGCAACTGGCACTGGCTGGCTTTCCTTGCCTTGCTGCTGTCCCTCTGCGCCAGCGTCCTCGCCGGCACGGTCCAGCGAGCGGTGGAGCATGTTCCCTGGAACAGCAATCACTTGGCACAGGCCACGAAAACTGCCCAGCAACAGCCCACTGCAGACATGCAGCGGCGGATGGTCCGCGCGGAGTTCCCCCTTGGCCCCCTGCTCTTCATCGGGTTACTTCTCGGAGTTGGGGCTCTCTGGGGCAAAGCACTGGGGGTGGAGGCGACGGCAGAGCAGGCAGAACGGGCGAAGCGCCGCAGCAGGAAGCCAGCAGAACGGTCTCTGGAAGACGAGATCCGGCGAATCGGCAGCAGTGATCCGGCATTCAACACGGAGGCCTTTCTCCGTCGCTCCAGCCACGCGTTCCGGGTCCTCCAGAGGGCGTGGAACAAGCAGGACCTGTCCCCCATTCGCCACCTTGTGTCCGATGCAATCTACGAACGTTCCTCCCTACAGATCGCAGAGATGAAGCGGCAAGGCGTCTGTGACGTCCTTGAGGACTTGCTCGTCCAGGACAAGACCATCGCGCAGGTGGACGTCAGTGAGCATTACCAGACGATCACCGTCCGTTTCCAGGCTTCCGCAAAGAGCTACCGCGTAGACGCGAACCGACGCTTCGTCTCTGGTGACAGGCAGCCTCAGAGCTTCGTGGAATGCTGGTCGTTCGTGCGCAGACCAGGGGCAACCACCCTGGCCACAGGTGGTCTGCTTGAGGGGAACTGCCCCAATTGCGGCACGCCTCTGCACCTGAACCAGACGGGGATCTGTAGCTCCTGCGATGCCAAGGTGTGGAGCGGACGCTACGACTGGGTCCTCACCGAGATCACCCACGGGTCCGAGTGGCGCAAACGCCCACACCATGATGTACCAGGGGTCGCAGGGATATCGAGGAGCGACCCGGCCTTCTGTCTTCAGCAGTTGCACGACCGGGTCAGCGCCATGTTCTGGCGACGGATCACCGCTTGGCAAGCGGGGGATGTCACGCTGCTTAGGAACGTGGCGACAGCGGACTACTGTCAGGCGTTGGCAGAGGAGCTTGCTCCGGATCCGGACGGCACACGCCGGATCCCTGTCGGGGCGGAGGTGGGGGCTGTCGAGACCGAGGGAATTCTCTGCGAGACTCCACTCGACCAAGCGCTGGTCAGAATCCACTGGAACGGCGGTGCCGAACGTCTGGCCCTTGACGGCGCGCGCCACCAAACCATCCGGATCAGCTTCCATGTCTCGTACTTTCTGCTCGTCCGCAAACACGGCGTACAGGGAAGTCTGGATGATGCCCTTCTGTCCAGCCACTGCCGCAGCTGTGGGTCGCCCGCAACTGCCCGCAACGTCGGGGTCTGCGAGCATTGCGGCATCCCGCTGGTAGATGTAGAGCGGGATTGGCTCCTACGTAAGGTCTACTTCGAGGACGAGCCGCCTGTTCGCGTGTTGCTCTCCCAATTCGAAGGTATGGGTAGCGGGCAGGGCTCTGCTGGGCGATCCGGGGAACCGGCGAACCGCAGTCCCTCCTCGGGACGGGAGTTGATGGCCTGGGCAATCCAGGTCATGCTGGCAGACGACAAGATTGAGGAAGAGGAGGAAGCACTGCTCAAGACGGTCGCCGCGAAGCAAGGCCTGTCGGCGGCCGAGTTGGAGCGCCTACTCGCCGCCGCACGCGCCGGCGAGCTCACGTTGGCGCTCCCCCACAGCGCCGGGGCGTCCCTCACTTGGCTCGGCGTGATGGCAGATATGGCCTTCGCAGATGGTCGTGTCTCGGATGAGGAGAAGAAGGTCCTTGAGGCCCTCGGCAAACGCCTGGGTATGGGCAAGAAGAAGATCAGTCGGGTCATCAGCAGCGCTAGGAGACGTCTTCAGGGCGAGACGAAGCAACGGTCGCGCGAAGGACGCGGCAGACGCCGACCGAAGAAGCGCCATTGACCACGGCAGCGAGCGTGCCCGATTCTGGACAGGGACTAGTCTGTACATTTCCCGAACGGGTACAGCAGATTGTCGGACACACTCTCAGAGGACCGCGGAATGACACGAAGTACGTTCACAGGCGATTCGGCATCAGCAGGCAGAATATCGCCAAAACCATCGCCCAAACACGCAAGCGTCTCTATCAGGAAGAAAAGCAGCGAGTGCGGCATCTGCGCAGCAACGCGCAGCATCGGGCTCCATGAACTACGGGTAGAGGCCTGCTATTGTATGTTCCCCTGATGTGCTGTGCCCAGTGACAAACTGGGTGCCCCCCCTTCCCGAACATCGAACGGAGCCTGGCATGAGTATGAATCGTCGTTCGTGGCTGCGCCGGAACTGGCGCTGGCTGGGTCTCGCTGTCCTGTTGCTCCTCGTCTTGGCGGTGCCGGAAGCCGCAGCCCGGGCGGGCGGAGGCGGGAGCTTCCGTTCAGGCGGCGGGAGTAGCGGTGGCAGTGGTGGCTCGGGCGGCGGCGGCGGCGGCGGAATGGCAATCTACTTCCTGGTTCGCCTGATCATCGCGCACCCGGTAGTCGGCGTCCCGATTGCCATCGTCGTGGTGACTGTCCTGGCCTTTGGAGCGTACAAGGGCAAGCAGGAAGCCGATGTGCAGATCCAGGGCCGGGGCATTCGCCGCGGCCGGAGTATGGCCGACAAGGCATCTCTGGAACGCGGCATCGCCCAGATTGTGGCCGAGGACGTCTGCTTCAGCGAAGACGCATTCCTCCGCCGAACCAGCAAGGCATTCCTGCAGTTGCAGAATGCCTGGTGCGACCAGAACCTGGGTCCCGTTCGGCATTTCATATCCGACGCGGTTCACGAGCGCTTCACGCTCCAGTTGGCGGAGATGGAGCAGATGGGCCTCCGCAACATGATGGAGGACGTCTCCGTCGTTGGCAACAAGATTGCCCAAGTGGATGTGAGCCCGCAGTTCCAGACCATCACCGTTCGCGTCCAGGCGACAGCCGTGGACTACACCATGGATGGGGGGGGCAAACGGATCTCCGGCAGCAAGACCCCCCAGGCATTCGCCGAGTACTGGTCCTTCATCCGCCGCCCCGGTGCCCAGACCAAGGACAGCGACGGTCTGCTGGAAGGCAGCTGCCCCAATTGCGGCACCGGCCTCCAACTGAACCAGGCAGCGAACTGCGAGTCCTGTGGTGCCAAGGTGCAGAGCGGCCAGTACGACTGGGTGCTCGCCGAGATCACGCAGGAGTCCGAATGGAGACCCGCCCAGCACCACGAGGTCCCCGGCTTTGCCGCCATGAGCGCAGCCGACCGCTCCTTCTCCCTCCAGCATCTGGAAGACCGGACCAGCGTCATGTTCTGGCGGCGCATCGCTGCCCTCCAGTCGGGCAAGGTCGATCCGTTGCGCAAGATGGCACGCGAGGAGTGCTGCGAGAAGCTCGCCTTGGAGCTTCGCCCCGATGGCAGTGGGGCTCGGCTCATCCCGACTGACGCAGCGGTTGGGTCCGTCGATACGGTCGGCATCTTCTGCGAAGCGCCGGTAGACCGCGCGCTGCTTGAGATCCGCTGGAGTTGTGGGCAACAGCAGCTGCTGGCGGACGGCACAGCCCGCCCGC
>JABGQJ010000263.1 GCA_018648945.1 Victivallales bacterium | reverse complement strand
CAGCCTTCTGCTGATCTCTTTCTGCTACGCCAGTTCTACCTCTGGGGCTGGATCGACGGTTCGGTCCAGGCTTGAGATGAGCCTCTCAGCAATGAGTGCACGCTCCGTGGTGGGCAGGTGGAGAGCTTGGTCTAGTATCTTGGTCGCCGTGGTCATCGGTCTGCGGTCCCTTGTATGGCCTTACCAGGGACTCTATACCTGTTCCGCACGCATGACAAGGGGGCCATCCTCACTCCGCCAGATGCCCGAACTGCTTGGGCAGGATCTTGGTGCGTTTCTGGTTGGGGACTTCCCAGGTGAGGTTGAGGCCGTCGTTGTAGGAATACTCGCGGAAGCGCAGGCGGATGGGATGCCAGCCGGCGCGCAGGGCGACGTGCCCTTGGACGCTGTGGGAGGAGGCGGCGCGTTTGGAATCGATGACCGCCTCGCCCGCAACGTGTAGGTAGCTGCCGCTCTCGGCCTTGAGATGGAAGGTGTAGATGCCGTCTGCCGGGGCGTGGATCAGGCCGTCGAAGAGGAAGCCGAACATCTTGTCCCGCTTGCGGGTACTGAGGTCAATCTGGGGGACGACAGTCTCTGCCGTGGGTTCGAGTTGCTCCAGTTCCTTGCCACGCGGCCAGGCATCGTACTGGAAGTACTTGGCACGGACGCCGGGCTGCACCCCGTCCGCCGCAATGGGCTGGTGCGGGGTGAGCTTCCGGTCTCGCAGGGCGAGCACGCTCTTCCTGTAGTCGGCGAGCGTGAACCGGCGCTCGCTCATGCTGAGTATGTTCGCCTGTTTGCCGCGGGTGAGGAAGCGGTCGACGTTCGCACGGATGTCGGTCAGGGGGGTGACCGTGAAGGCCTTGTGATTGACCTTGGCCGGGGCGTTGTCGGTGCGCCCGAAGCGCTCGATCATGGCGTAGTCCACGGGCAACCGCAGGAACTCGGCCCGCTGCAGGACATCGGGCTGGCCCTTCACTGCCGCTTCGGCCTGCTCGAAGAACTGGTCCGCTTTGGCGAGGAGCTCCTTGGTGAGGTAGCTGGCCTGCTTGGTGCTCATGAAGCAGCGGAGGTGGACGTTGTCCTTGGCCACCGTGTCGTGCAGGAGGTCGATGTAGGCGCGGACATGGGGGGTGGCCTTGCCGTAGACACCGGCGAGGAACTCGTTGATGGCGGTGTCCTCGTCGTAGTCGGCGTTCCAGAGGAACTTGGCCATGATGTAGGCGCCGAGTTCGGACATGTCGCCGTTCAGGGTCAGCTTGGTGTCTTGCTCGTAGATGCCCTTGACGTTGTGGGCGATGAAGAACTTGATGTCGTCATTGAGGGGCCGCAGGACCGGATGGGGCAGGTAGTAGCTGCGGAAGTTGGTGGTGTAGTTCCAGATCCACAGGTTGTTGCAGATGGCCGACCAGCCCTTGATGTCCTCGGCAAACTGGGCGTTCTGCGGGTAGTCGCACTTCGTGAAGGCGTGCGAGAAGCAGCATTCGATGGTGCAGAGACGGATGGTGACGTTGGGGAGGGGACGGATTGTCTTGGGGGGCTTGCGGCTCCATTGGTAGGCGAGGGTGGTCACCCGCTTGTCGGGGAAGTCCTTGGCCACGGCGGCGGCCACCCGGTTGACCAGTTGCAGCACGGGCCCCATCTGGGATCCTTCGCGGGTGGCCAAGTCCTGGCATGGCTTGCACTGGCACTGGTTGCCCCAGTCATTCTGCGAGACGGAGAAGTAGGTGGCGTCGGGGTGGGTGCGCATGCGTTCGCGGATGCCCTTGATGGCCAGTTGGATGACCTCCTCGTTCGTGCAACAGAGCTGGGTGCGCCCGCGCAGGCGCTTGCCATCAACCAGCGCGAAGTACTCGGGATGCTCGTCGAAGTGGGTCTCTTGCGGAACGAGCGCTTCGAAGGTGTGCGCCCAGCCGCAGAAGGTCACGCTGCCGCCATGTTCCGCCTTCAGCTCTGGACCCACGTTCACCCGGTTGCGCGTGGTCCAGTCGGCGTTGTAGCAGTCGCGCACCGCGGGCCAGCGGTACTCCAATACCGGGATGACGGTCTGGTTCAGTTCGGGCAGGCGCAGCGTCTTCTGCTTTGGGATCTTGCTGACGGTGGGTGTGAACCAGCGGCATCCCAGATGCTCTTCGAGCAATCCGTAGGCGCCATACATGACGCCGCGCATGTCGCTGCCGGCGATGAGCAGCGACTCACCGACGGTTCTGAGCACGTAGCCCTCGGGACCGAGCGCCTTCATATCTGCCGTCACCCCCAGCCGAGCCGGGACACCAAGCACAATCTCGTGTGGCTGCACGGGGGTGTCCGTAGTCACGACGCGGTACTCTGCCCCCGTGATCTGGCCAAGGAACGTCTGTAGTTCCTGTGCCGCCCGCTGCACCGAGAGTGACGGCTTCACCGGGGTGACGATCACATAGTCGGTCTTGCCATCCACCGCCAGGGGAAGCTCGGCGGCTTCGGCCCAGGACGCGAGAAGGAGGGAGGCAACGGCGGCATGGAATAGACGCATGGGACTCTCCGGGTTCGGGTTTGCCCCAACGCTACCCCACAGGCGCACGGATTGCCAATAAGAGTGGAAGCGGCGTCTCGCCGCTTGTCCCTTCTTCTGGGCTGGGCTGGGCAGGGCTGAGGAGAGAGAAAGACAAGCGGCGAGACGCCGCTTCCACTCTCAAGAGCCAAGCCGTGGGGGAATGCGTCCGCGCGCCATTGCGGCAGCGGGAGCGGCGTGGTACTGGTAATGGTGCGAATATGGGGCACGACCGGGCCGCTGGCTAGACAGGATTTCCTCGTTCAGATCGCCATGGAGGAGAACGGATGAAGAGTTTTCCGCGAATTGCCGCCGCAGTGCTGTTGTGCTACAGCCTTTCTCACGCCCAGCCCAGAGCGGGTCGCGAGGAGCTCAGGAGCGTGCCGCGCGAGGATGCGGTGGTGCTCGATCCAGTTGGTCCCTGGCAGCGCTCCACTGGCTCCCGTGATCCCTGGCTCGTGAGCATGGATCAGGAATCCGGGCATCCGAAGATGACGGTCCTGGAGCCTGGCAAGCAGGGCCGCTGGTTCCGCACCCTTGGCATCCCCATCAACCTGCGGCGCTACCCGATCCTCATCCTGCGCTACCGGGCCACTGGAATCCTCCCTAGCAACAAGCCCATCCTCCAGTTGGTCAGGACCAAGAGGGGGTACATCCCTGCGGTGCAGAACCGTGACGTCATCGCCGATGGCGAGGAGCATGAACTGGTGGTGGACCAGCGGGATCTCGATGTCGAGGGAGAGGTCACCTGTCTGACGATCATGCCGCACTGCGCGGGCCCCGAAACCGCCGTGTTCGAGTTGCTTGGCCTGTCTTTCGAGTCGGATCACGAGCTGCCGCCTCTGGAGAAGCAGGAGGAGCCGGAGATCTCCCTGCGGGTGGTGGACCGCGCCGGAACGGGGGTCGAGGGGGCGATCGTGACGGTGGATGCCGAGCGTCTCAATTGGTCCCGCGCGGCCGCGACGGATGCCTTGGGCGGGTTTGCCTTGCGAGCCGCGAACAACCCGACGGGCAAGCATACCATTCGGGTGGCGAAGGAAGGCATGGGCACGGTCGATATGGACATTCAGGAGGGCAACCCCCTGCCGACCATGGTGACGCTGTTCAAGACTACCCACTACACTGGCGTAGTGAAGAACGAGGATGGTGATCCCATCGCTGGCGCGTTGGTCGATATCCGAGTCCGTCCTCCCGGAGCTGTGAAGGGGTTGCGTCCCGCAGCGGCATTGGTCACGACCGACCCAACGGGTCGCTGGCAATCCCCGCTGCTGCCCGGTGAGATCTCGCGCGTGTCGGTTGGGCTGCGCCATCCCGACTACTTCTCCCAGCGGTCCGATGCCAATTCCTTCGCGGCGGCCGCGGGGAAGGCGCTGGCGCTGGTCATGCGCCCGCATGTGCTCCTCCGTGGCGTGGTCCTGGCTCCCGACGGGAGTCCCGTACCGGGGGCAGAGGTGGTGTCCGGGAAGTTGATGGTGTTGGGGGGGGGGCATACGCACCCCATGTGGGCAGAGACAGTCAAGACCAATGCTGAGGGGCGGTTTGCGCTCCCCGAGAAGAAGCCGGGTGCCTATATGCTGCTGGTGATGAGCGCGAACCACGCCCCGTCTGTGAAACGTCTCCAACTCGCCCCTGGCATGGCGGATGTGACTGTCAGCCTGGAGCTTGGGAAGATGATCCGCGGGCGAGTCGTGGCTCCGGATGGAACTCCCCTGGCTGGTGCCTGGGTCCAGGCGGGCAGGTGGCGCCGGAGTTGCTCCATATCTTGGCACGCAACGACCGATGCCGAAGGGCGCTTTGTCTGGCACGGAGCGCCGAAGGATGCCGTCACCTTCGGTTTCAGCAAGAGTGGGTACATGAAGCGGCTGGAACACCCGCTCACGGCTTCCGAGAAGGAACGTGAGATTGTCCTGCCGCCCGTGGTCCGAGTCAGTGGCACGGTCACGGATGCAGATACTGGGAAACCAGTGACAACCTTCACTGCCAAGTCGACGCGTTCCTTCGCTGTCGGAGTGAAGACTGAAGCTAAGGTGGTCGTCGATGGGCGGTACGACGTTGAGTTTGATGTTCTCGGCGAGCGGTTCCAGGTGAAGGTCGAGGCCCCGGGATATGCACCCGGACTGTCCCCTACGTACTCCTCGGAGAAGCTCCCTGATAGGGTGGATTTCCAGTTGCAGAGGTTGCCCGAGATCACGGGGACTGTCCGCTTGCCAAACGGCAGTCCCGCCGAGGGGGCGACTGTGTTCCTGTCCGACCGCACGGGCATCGCCATCCGGAGTCCACTGGGGAAGTCTTGGGCGCGCGTCCCGCCCTGCAAGACGACAGCCGATGGCCGCTATCGTTTCCCGAAAGAGAAGGAGAACTGGCTCCTTGTGGCGGTCCATCCCTCGGGCTACGCCGAGACGATTGCCCCGAAGCACGCCGAGAATCCGGAACTGAAGCTCGAGCCTTGGGCGCGCATTGAGGGCGTCTACCGTATCGGTACCAAACTGGCCGCTGGGCGCCGGATCGCCGTGTCTGTGGGACGTCGCTGGGAAGGGGTGACCGAATCAGTCGAGTACCGTACGGTTTCGCACGACCTGGACCGCACGACCGACGAGGAGGGCCGGTTCGTGATCGAGCGTGTGCCGCCGGGCAAGGTGACACTTGCCGCCCATGCCATGTATCGGACACGTTGGCAGGAGGACCGGGACCTGAAACTTGACCTGCGCCCTGGCGAGACCCGCGAGGCGGTCATTGGTGGCACGGGGCGATCAGTCATTGGACAGTTGGCGACGGTGAATGGTACGGCCACCAGAGACACGTGGCGATCCGTCCGCGTGCGCGTGAAGACCGCGTTCGAGGTGGGTATGCCCAAACCCAAGTTGCCGGCGGGATGGGAGGAGCTTTCCGGCAAGGAGCAGGGGAAGCGGATGAGGTGGTGGAAGTTCACCAGGGCGGGCAGAGCCTACCGGAAGGCCGAAAAGGTGTACATCCCCTTCGAACAGGAAGCGCGCCGGAAACACAGTGAGACCAAGAAGACCTACTTGGTGCTGGTCTCGGCGGATGGATCGTTCCGGGCGGCGGACATTCCGGCGGGGAACTACACTCTCGAAGCTGTTCTCGGTGCTGCTGAAGGGGGGAACACGTTTGCCCGCGCCGTCGCCCGTCTCGAGCGCAGCTTCACGGTGCCCGAGATGCCAGGCGGGCGCAGGGACAAGCCGCTGGATCTGGGCACGCTCGATCTCCAGCTGCCAACGGTGACCGAAATCGCCGGCACGGTCCGCTTGCCCGACGGCAAGCCGGCGGAAGGCGCGAGTGTGTTCCTGGTCCCGGCGCGGGTCTTCCGGGTCACACACCCCTTCAAAGAGATGTGGTCGGACCCTCCGCCCCGCAAGACAAAGGGTGACGGGCGGTACCGGTTCCCTTGGGACAAGGGGGCCAAGGGCGATAGGGTGAACTGGCTGCTGGTGGCGATCCATCCCTCGGGCTACGCCGAGACGATTCCGCCGGAGCACGCGAGAAGCCCGGACCTCAAACTCGAAGCGTGGGCGCGCGTCGAGGGCATCTACCGGGTCGGGACCGGCCCGGGAGCGGATACCCGGATACAGGTGGAGGTGGCACGTCGCTGGAGAGGATTGGGCGGGACGATGGGGTATGCGTCGGTCGAGCATGCACTGGACTGCAGAACCGATGATGAGGGTCGGTTTGTCGTGGATCACCTGCCGCCAGGGGAAGTCACGATCAGTCCCTGCATTGCGTCCGGGCGTTATTCGCGCAGGAGCAATGCTCAGAAACTCGTCTTGCTTTCCGGTGAGACCCGCCAACTGGCCATCGGGGGCAAGGGGCGACCGGTCATCGGGCAGTTGGCGTTGGCCAAGGGAACCACCACCGAGGATATGTGGCGGTCAGCGAGTGTCAGCCTGCAGACTGCACTGGAGGCGGAGATGCCGGAACCGAAGCTGCCAGCGGGGTGGGAGAAGCTCTCCGAGAAGGAGAAGATGGCGCAGTTCGAGCAGTGGAAGGGAACCAAGGAGGGAAGAGCCTATCTGAAAGCTGGCGAGCGCTACGTCTCCCTCCGCCGAGAGGCGAAACGGAAGCACAGAGCGATCAGGAAGACCTACGTGGCACCGGTCTCGGCGGATGGCTCGTTCCGGGGGGAGGACATCCCGGCCGGGAACTACACACTCTGGGGCACTCTCCGTGCTGCCGGTAAGCCAGGTAGGAGGAAGGTGATTGGTCGCCTCAAGCACAATTTCACCGTGCCCGAGATGCCGGGGGGACGCAGTGCCGAGCCGCTGAATCTGGGCACGCTCGAGGTGACGCTGGAGAAGGGGAAGTAGAGGGCAGAGCGGAAGCGGCGTCTCGCCGCTTGCCCCCCTTGCGGGCTGGGCTTCAGAGTGGAAGCGGCGTCTCGCCGCTTGTCCCTTTTGCGGGCTGGCAGGGCTTCAGAGTGGAGGCGGCGTCTTGCCGCTTGTCCCTTTTGCGGGCTGGCAGGGCTTCAGAGTGGGAGCGGCGTCCCGCCGCTTGTCCCTCCTGCGGGCTTGGCTTCAGAGTGGAAGCGGCGTCTCGCCGCTTGTCCCCCTTGCGGGCGGATCGGGCAGCGCCTGCTTACTGGCTTGCCGCGTGACTGGAGTTCTTCCTGCTCTGGGACGAGGAAGACAAGCGGCGAGACGCCGCTTCCACTCTGGGTGCTTGACAAGTACGGGTCGATGGGGTTTTCTGTTGGGTGACGCACGCAACTTCAGCCAAAGGGAATTACCGATGATGAACCAACTTGCTCGATGGATTGCCGTGGTGTGTCTGCCTCTGCTGGTGAGTGCTCAGCAGGCTGACCGGGCCGAGGCGGAACTGGCGGCATTGGCGGCGCGGGTGCCTGCGTTCCGGGTCGTCCCGTTGCCGGGCGGGACGAAGGCGCTGGTGTTGCGCCCGGAGCAGTCGCTGACGGTGGCAGCTCTGCGTGGGGTGAAGCTCCAAGATGACGAACCGGCTCTGGGCGAGCTGGCGAAACCGTACGACAAGCGGATGACGGATGCTCATGCCCCCGGCGAAGCCCCGTATGTGGCCAAGGGGATCGCGCCGTTCCGGTTCCAGTACTTCAACTGTGAGTTCAACTACGGCGGCTGGCACAACTTCGGTATGGCCGATTATGCGGCGACGCGTGGCTTCAACATCATCTATCCCTACACGCGGAAGCTGGCGGAGGGTGCGCATCTGCCTGCTGGCACCAAGTGGCTGCATTGGGGCGGATTCGTCAACTGGCACAAGTGGTTCGCCGCGCACGATCTGCCGGACAAGCGGTACGATCTGCTTGCGGATATGGATGTGACGGCGATCCACCTGAAGGAGGGGAAGTTCGGGCGGGTCGAGCCGCCGACGACGATGAAGGAGGCCTGCGATCTGCTGATGATCGATATGGAGCATCCCGTGCTTTCTCCGCAGAAGCTCCGTGAACAGAAGTGGTATCCGAAGGACGGTGGGGAGGCGTTCGAGAAGAAGTACTACCTGGGCTACGCCAAGACCTACACGTCGGCGGTGCGTGCGGCTCGCAAGCAGGGGTGGAAGAACATCAGCATCTACGGTTGGCAGCCCTACGGTCGCACCTGGGGTGGGCTGGAGAAGTCCGAGGTCGATCCGGGCACGGACCACGCCTGGAACAGCTTCGGGAGGCGGATCTACGAGCAGGTCGACATCGTCAACAACTCAGTGTACTGCTTCTACTGGTCGCCACAGAACGTGGCCTATGTGCTGTCGAACATCGATTCGAATATGGCGCTGATCAACGCCACGGCGGAGAAGAAGCCGTTGCGTCCCTACCTGTGGACGTTGCTGCATGGCGGTGGCGGGGGCTGGCGGTGGTGGAAGGGACAGCCCCTGGCGAACGAGGAGAAGCGGGCCATGACGGCGATGGCGTTTTTCACGGGCATCGATGGGTTCGATACCTGGAACTGGTCCGGCACGGGAACCCACCACGAGCCGCCGAAGCTGCTGGGCAAGAGCAAGGACTATTTCACCAGTGGTGCGGATGTGATGCTGAAGGATGGCTTTGAGCTGGCTCCCGAGGGCGGCGGCGAACCGGAGGCGTTCGAACGGTATGATGTGTTGCACGTGACAGAGGCCGACAAGGAGACGGGGACGGTTCGCTTCCAGAAGATTCGCAAGGGGGTAAGGAAGGGCTATGGGGTCGGTGAGGACCAGCCCACGTTTGCCATGTCGGCGGCGGAGCTTACCCCCCACCTTCGTCTGAAGTCGGAGCCGGTGGCGGCGATGATCGAGGGGATGGCGTTGGTGAAGCCCTTCGAGTACATCCTGCGTCATGGCGAGGTGAAGATCGATGTGCCCGCGCGGGTGCAGTTCAAGCAGGCGCTACCCATCGTGCGGCGGGTGAAGCTTGGGAAGGTCCACATCCTGGCCACCTACGATCCCAAGGTCGCCTACGGTGGCGAACCCCGGGAGATCGTGTTGCCGGACTTTGATGGGCGCAAGGGGCTCACGCTCACGCTCCCCGCCGACGGCGAGACGCGCATCTTCGTGTTGCAGGAGTAGGAGAGGTAGGAGGGCAGTCTCCTACTGTCCCACCTTGGCCGGATCGAACGACTCGTCCAGGGCGGCGATCTTGGGGAGTCGGCGTGTGTAGTCGGCGAGGGAGAAGGGGGGCGTACCGAGCAGGTAGTGGCTGCATCCCTTCTGCCCGTTGGCCTCCCATTCGATGAGGAACAGGCGCTGGGCGGAGCAGGGGGTGCGGATGGTCCCCAGTTCGGCATTCTCGTTGGCGGGGGCCCGGAAGTCGCCCGCGAGCACGGTCTCGTCGGTGTCGGCATCCCAGATGCGATAGCTGCCCTGCTTGACCTCCCGGGAGTCGTTGGAGACGACCACGGACGCGTTCCAGGCACCCGGTTCGCGGACGATCACAGCGAGTTGCCCATGGACCCGCTTCAGGTAGTGGTAGGCGAGTTTCTTGCCCAGGTAGTAGTCCACGATGGCGTCCGAGATCTGGGGCCAGCCATCGACCATGTTCCACCAGAGCA
>JABGQJ010000262.1 GCA_018648945.1 Victivallales bacterium | reverse complement strand
GGACGAGATCCAGACCAGGCGTCCTGCTCAGTAGATGGTGAACGGCCAGGACATCCACCAACGCAGCGCCGCAACGCCCTTCCTGCAAGCAGGACAGCAGTTCCTCCCAGCCGGGGGCGGCCACCGGGACGGGCCCCCCGCGCTGCCGCAACGCCTGGAAGGAAGGCGACCCCGCCAGAGCGGCAAACGTGATCTCGCCAGGCACTCCCTCGCCGAAACGCTCGCGTTCCCCAGCGGCCAGCAGCAACACCGCGCGGGAGCGGTAGCAGGGAGTGCTCAACTCCAGGAGACGGCGGTTCGCAGCGGACGTGATGGCCGGGACCACCAAGACGTCAGCTTCGCCTGCCAGGAGGCGCGATTCCATCCCCTTGCGGGGAGCCGCCACAACCTTCACATCCACTCCCAGTTCCGCCGCCACAGCGCGCGCCACGTCCACATCCAGCCCACATGGCTTCTCGGCGCCGGGAGGAACCCACGAGAAGGGCGGGCAGGCAGCGCGAGTGAGGAAAAGCAGAGGGCGCTGTTCCCGGCCCAACGCCTTGGCTGACCACGTGCGAGGCGGCGCGTCCTCTGGGAACAGGCTCAAGGGCAAGGGACGACGGCGCAAGACAACCGTGGTGCAGATGGCCACGAACACCAGCACAAGTGCCAGCGCGGATCTTGCCTGTCGTAACTTCATGCGTGCCGCCGGAACCAGTAATGTCTCGCCCCCTCCTGGCCACCTTCCAATCTAGGGCAGGCGCAGGATTCCGTCAAGGCTGCGCCTGGGGCGGGGGCAGTCACGCGCGCAGATGCCGGTCAAACCAGGCGAAGGCTTCCTGCTGCATATCGGCATCGAACTTGTGGAGGCCTGGGTAGAAGCTGCACTGGTAGTTCCCGGAGGCGCCCGCGCGGTCGTAGATCTCGCGTAGCATCGTGTCGGCCCGCTGCATCTCCGGGAGGGTGAAGAGTGGATCCTCGTTGTTGTTCTGCACCAGGGTCGGCTTGGGCAGGCGCAGGCCGAGGATCTCCGGGTAGTCCAGATCGCGGGGCAGCAGGGGCACGTAGATCATCCACGTATGGGTGAAGCACTTGTGCAGGAGGTAGTCGCGCCAGGTGGTCATCATACCCACGGTCACCGCACAGCGGATGCGGTCGTCGACTCCCCCCAGGAACACGGTCCGCATCCCCCCGCCGGAGAGGCCGCCGCAGCCGACCCTCGCGGCGTCCACGTCGGCGCGGGCGCAGAGCACGTCCAGGGCGCGCTGATCCTCGGCCAGGAACACGCCGGGCCAGGTGGTGCCCGCACAGAACAGGGACTTGGCCATCAGCGACTCGTGCTCCGCCGACCACCGGTTGTAGACCACCGCGTTCTCGGTCTCCTCGGGATCGGTGTCGCTCAGCCCCTGCCGAATCGCGGCGGGCACATCCGCCAGCAAGACGCGCCGACTGGCAAAGGGGAAGGCATCGGGCACAAGCACCGCATAGCCCCGCTTGGCGACCTCGTTGGCCCATGCCATCCCCCCATAGCATCCGTCGCGATGCTCCTGCATCAGCGGATGGACCTCCTCGCCCACCTGGGAGATCTTGCGCTTGCCGAAGTACTTCTTGCCACCGTGATCGTGCAGCGCCAAGACCCCTGGCAGCGGCCCGGTGGCGGCGGCAGGTTTCAGAAAGACCGCCTGCGTCGGCGGACCGTAGGGGAGCTGCCAGGAAAGCCGCTCGATATGCAGTCCGTCCCAGACCAGCGTCTCCTCCACCGTCGCCTGCGGACACCCCCCGGTAGCCGGTGCGGCCAAGCACTCCAGCAGCCGTTCCAGAGCTACCGCGCGCCACGCCTCGGGATCGTCCCACGTGCCCGTCCGGAACGACAGCCGGCCCGGAGCTTCGCCCACGAGTCCGGCGAACGGCGTCCCATACGCACCAATCATGGATTCGGACATGGTATGCTCCCACTTGGGGTGTTTAGTAACGGCACCCCACTACCCTGCGCTGACAAACTCCCGGGCGCAAGCGCGAGAAAACGGCGGGCAGGGCGAGCAAGATGACGGTTGCCGTGGCAAATTCCCGCAGGATCCTCCCACACCTGATCGAGCAGTCCACTGGGTTCACCTCATAGCCGGAGAGACCAGATGAAGATCGCCGATATCCGCCAGCAGCGCGAAGAACTCCTCGCCAAACCACGCCGCATCATCTTCAACAACGATGGCTGCGACGTGCTTTACGAGATGAAGGCAGGCACCAAGGAGGCGTTCCTGGAGGCGCGGTCGAACGGCCTGCCCAACACGCAGGTCGATTCGGTCTTCTACACGCCCACCTGCAGCGGCTTCGGCCAGTTCACCTACGCCACCGACATTGGCGACCGCTTCACCTGCACGGCGAAGCCCAACCGGGAAGGCGAAGTCGGCAATTTCGCCAACAACCGCTTCGGAGAACTGCTGGAGCAGGGCCTGGACCCCGTGCAGATGGAGACGGAGTTCTGCCACGAACACGGCATGGAGTGCTTCTGCTCCTTCCGCATGAACGACGTCCACGACGGCTGGGCCGCCTGGTACTCCCACCACCTGTTCAATCCCCTCAAACGCAGCCATCGGCAGTGGCTGGTGGGCGAGGGCATCCCCGGCGTCCCCGGCAACAACAACCCCTTCGGGTCCTGGACCGCCGTGGACTATGGTCGCGAGGAGGTGCGGGATCTGGCCGTCGCCTTCGTCGACGAGGTCTGCCGCAAGTTCGACCTCGACGGGATAGAACTGGACTTCTGCCGCCACTATGTCTACTTCAAGTCCCAGGCCTGGGGCGACAATGCCTCGGCGGCCGAGATGGCCATGATGACCGACATGATGCACCGGATGCGCGCTGCCGTCGAGGAGCACAGCGTGCGCCGCGGCCGCCCCATCCTGCTCGCCGTGCGCGTGCCCGACAGCGAGGGCTACCGCCGCGCCATGGGACTGGATCTGGAGGCCTGGCTGGCCAACGACTACGTGGACCTGTTCGCGGTCAGCGACTATTTCCGGCTCTGCCCCTGGGAGGCGAATGTGGAACTCGCCCGCCGCCACGGGAAGAAGGTCTTTGCCTGTCTCAGCGAGTCCCGCGAGCGCGACAAGGCCGCCTGCCGCCTGCGCAACTCCATCGAGAGCTACCGCGCCCGCACCATGCAGGCACTCAAAGCCGGAGTGGACGGCATCTACCTCTTCAACGCCCAGGACGTGAGCGACGAAACGCTCTTCAACCAGCTGGGCGATCCCGACAAGCTGCGCGCCCTGCCCAAGGTCTACGTCTCCACCGCGCGCAGCGTCGGCAACGCCGATTTCTGGATGCGCGACGGCGCCAGGCGGTTCCTGGAGCGCAGCTTCGTCTGCCCCTCGCATCCCCGCACCATTCCCGCTGACGGCACCGTGGAATTGCCCCTGCCGATCGGCGACGAAGCGACTGGCCCGGAGGCCCCGACCTTCATCCTGAAGCTCGTCAGCACGGGAGACGCCAAGCTCCAAGTCCGCTGCAACGGCACGGACCTGACCCTCAAGCCTAGCCAGAGCGATGCCGAAACCGTCGCCGAAATCGACCGCGGAGTAATCCGCAACGGCACCAACACCTTCGCCATCAGCGCCCCCACCGAAACCCACTTGCTCGACCTCCAGCTCTGGGTTTTCCCCGCCGGCTGCGAGCAGTCCCTCGAAGCTGACCAGTCCATCCGCGAGAGCATGAAGGAACGCAACGAACTGCTGACCGGGAAGAAGTAGTTCTCCTCCCCGGCCCAGCCAGCCCAAGGGACCTCCCATGCCATCCCCTTCCCTATGCCTACCCCACACGCCTGCGTGGCGCCCCGAACAGATTGTGGTCTTCGAGGCCACCAACACCGGCGAGGTGATGGTGAACCTGGACGTGGCCTTCGTGGGCGGGACGAATGAGGTCCATGTGCGGATCGGCATCTTCCCCGGCTGGCCCACGCTCTTGGCGATCCCGCTGCGGGTGGCGTCGGGCGGCACGCTGTTCCTGCCCCGTACCCCCGGTCGGTTCAAGGCCACTGTAAAGGGAGCGAACCTGTCGTTCGAGGAGGTGCAGGAAGTCCGCATCAAGCCGACAGCGGGTGCCGAGGAACTCGTGACCTTCGGGCTCTGCGAACTGCGCGACGAGATGCCCACGGAGTACCCGATGCCCGACGCGCCCTTGGTGGACGATCTGCACCAATGGCGGAGCCGCGACTGGCCCGGCAAGGCCGGAAGCCTGGATCAGGTCCGGGACTCCCTTCAGGCCGAACTGACGGCCCCGGAACCCGAGCAACCCGAGAACTGGTCGGCCTACGGTGGCTGGCGAGACAGGAACTTCGCCGCCACCGGCTTCTTCCGCACAGAGCACGACGGCCAGCGTTGGTGGCTGGTGGATCCCGAGGGCTGCGCCTTCTGGAGCATCGGCGTGGACTGTGTCCGGGCCAACAACACAACCAATGTCACGGGCATCGAGAGCGTCTTCTCCCCCGCCCTGCCTGCTCCCGAAGACAACCCCGAGCTCTGGCAACTCTCCGAGACCGAGCGCATGTTCGACGCGGGCCAGCACAACCTACAGCGCGTGTTCGGTGATAGCTGGCGGGAGCAGTGGCTGGAGCTGACCCGGCGGCGTTTGCGCGGGTACCGCCTCAACACCATCGCCAACTGGTCGGAGCGCGAGTTGCAGCGGCGGGCAGGCATTCCCTACGTGCTCACCATGGGGGGATTCCCAACCACGGAGACGAAGCTCTTCCGTGATTTCCCCGATGTGTTCAGTCCCGAATACGAGCGGAACTCCCGCGCCTTTGCCGAGCAACTGGCGGAGATCCGGAACGACCGTTTTGTGATCGGCTACTTCATGACCAACGAGCCCCAATGGGCCTTCGTGGATGGCCTTGACCTGGGTCAACAGGTGTTGCGGGCTGCCCAGCCCAGCGCCACCCGCGAGGTACTGCTCGCGGACCTGCGCGCCAAGTACGGCGACCTGCCCGCGCTGAATGCGGCCTGGAATGCGGCCTTCACGAGCTGGGATGACCTGCGGGAGGCGGTGCCCACCGAGGCACTGGCGCGAGGCACAGCAGATACCCAGACGTTCACGCGAAAGGCGGTGGAGCGCTTCGTGGTCCTGCCGGCGAAGGCCTGCCGCGAGGCCGACCCCAACCATCTGAATCTCGGCCTGCGCTGGGCGTGGATTCACAGCGACTACCAGCTCGCCGGCCACGAGTGGCTCGATGCGTTCTCCATCAACTGCTACCAGCTCCGGCCCGATCCCGCGATGATCGCCGGACTCGTTGAGAAGACCGGCAAGCCAGTGATGATCGGCGAATACCATATTGGCTCCCTCGACCGAGGGTTGCCTTCCGGCGGCATCCGCAACACGCGGTCGCTCAGTGACAGCGTGGCAGCCTACCGCTACTATCTGGAAAACGCCGCCGCCATTCCGGGGCTGGTGGGGGCGCACTACTTCAAGTGGGACGATCAGCCCGTCATGGGCCGCTTCGATGGCGAAAACATGCAGATCGGCCTGCACGACATCACCAACCGCGCCTACCCCGAGTGGGTCGCCATGTGCCAGGATATCCACCCCGAGCTCTACAGGATCGCGAGCGGCGAGCGGGCGCCCTTCGACCAAGAGCCCCCCGTCGTCCCCGACGGCACCCTCTGCTGGTAGAGAACCCCAGGCTCTCTGCAAGAAGATGCAGATCGGCTTGCACTGCATCGCCTCGCACTCCATGCTGACGGGGTAATCGCGGCCAAGCACCTGCGCATGGTCGCGGATTCCCCAGACTGGAGTGTATGCCTTGACCCGTCGATCCCTGTTCATCGGCCTCTTCTTCGCGCTGCTCATCAGTGGCCTCTGCTACTTCCATGACTGCGTGATGAGTCCCGGCGCCTACGTCCGGCTGGTCCCGCACCTGATGCCGCACGCCGTCTACGGAGGGCTGCTCCTGGCAGTTCTCTTCCTCAACCCCCTGCTGCGCAAGCTCAACCTGAATCCCCTGAAGGGGGGAGAACTGGCTGTCGTGGTGGGGCTGTGCCTGGTTTCCTGCTCGGTCCCCTTCTACGGGCTCGTCCACTGCTGGCCGACCGCCATGATGCTGCCGCACCGGTTCGAAGCCCTCGACCCCGGCTGGCAACGGGAGAAAATTCTGGACAGCGTGCCAGAGATGATGATGGCGGACCCCGAAGCGGACGAGGGCAGAGCACTCACTGGCTACACCAATGGCCTGTCCGAAGGCAACACACACATCTCGCCCCGCCAGGTGCCATGGAGGGCGTGGATTCGCCCGATGTGCTTCTGGCTGCCTCTCGTCTTCAGCATCTCAGTGGCCATGCTCGGCTTGGCCGTGGTGGTACACCGACAATGGTCGAAACACGAGCAACTCCCCTACCCGATTGCACGGTTTGCCCAAGCGCTGTTCCCGGGGCACGAGGGCAGTGTGCTCCGGGATCGCAGGTTCCTGATCGCCGGGGGAATCGTCTTCGCGATCCACATGACCAACTACGCCCACGCGTGGTGGCCAGAATACCTGATCCCCATCAACCTGCGAGTGAACTTCACGCCCTTCATCAAGCTCTTCCCCCAGATTGTGCATGGCGACGGCGGCAGCCTGTTCAGCCCGAAAGTGATGTTCGTGGTGATCGGCATCTCCTACTTCTTCGCCTCGGATGTGTCGTTCTCGCTCGCCGTCTTCCCCTACTTCATGTGCTACCTGATGGGCGTCCTCACCGGCTACGGCCTGTCGGTGACCCGGGGATTCAGCCTCTACCACAACACCAAGGTCTACCTCTACACGGGCGGCTACACGGGCATCTTCCTCATGTCGCTCTATACGGGGCGCTTCTTCTACTGGAACCTGTTCCGGCAGAGCCTGGGCATCCCTTCCCAAGAGAAAGCCGAGCCCTGGCTGGCCTGGTCCATGCGCGTCTTCCTCGCTGGCAGCGCCTGCTTCTACATCATGCTCTGCATCGCCGGGCTGGATTGGCTGGTGGCAATCTTCTATACGGTGTTGACCGTCATCGTCTTCACCGTCATCAGTCGGGCCGTTTCCGAGGCGGGTGGATTCTACGTCGGGACCTGGATTCTCCCCGAAGCCGTGCTCTGGGGATTCCTCGGGGCGCATGCCATGGGGCCGACGCTCTTGGCGACCATGGGGATCATCTCCATGGTCATCCTGGCCGGGCCGGGCTGGGCCCCCATGCCCTTCGCTGTCCAGGCCCTGAAGATGGCCGAACTGGGGAAGGTCCGCATCCCGCGCATGGCCCGCTGGTGCATTATCACCCTTGTCGCCTGCATCGTGGTGGCCCTGGTCACCACGCTCTACTGGCAGTACGATCAGGGCTCGATGACGGCCTCCGCCGGTTGGGCGCGCTACACGGCCAAACTGCCCTTCGACCAAGCGCTGAAGATGAAGCAGGAGCTCATCGCCCGCGACCAACTCCAGGAAGCCGAGGCCGTCTCCGGCATTGGCCGACTGCTGGTAGCCACACCGAGACGACCCTTCGTCATCGCCTTCGCACTTGGCGTCGGGCTCTGCGTGATCGTCTCCTTTCTCCGCCTGCGCTTCGCCTGGTGGCCGCTGCATCCGATTGTCTTTGTGTTCTTCGGCTCACACCAGGCCCAGCGCCTAGCCTTCTCCTTCTTCCTCGGCTGGATGGTCAAGACCGCAATCACCAAATACGGCGGCGAACAGGCATACCAGAGGACCAAGCCGATCATGGTCGGCCTGATCGCAGGCGAGGTGCTGGCCGGAACCGTCCCGGTGCTCGTCGGTGCCGTCTACTACATGATCACCGGCGAAGTGGCCAAGAGCTGCTCCCTCGTCCTCTGATGCCGAGTGGATTCCGGCCCCGCTGTGCAACCTGGCAGCGCCGGGCTTGGTCCCCTATAGTACCCGAACAATCTAGCAAATGGCTTTTCAGGACCGGGTGAAATCCCCGACCGGCGGTAACAGTCCGCGAGTCTCGCCCAGCGGGACCGACACGGTGCAACTCCGTGACCGACAGTCACAGTCTGGACGGGAGAAAAGCGTACCGCGAGGCGTGGAACCATGCCTCGCGACAGGTGCCATTCCCCCCCGTCCTCCTCTCGGTCCCGGAACCCAGACAGGATGGAGTCAGGTCCATGTTCAGCACCACCGAGGAAATCATCGCCGCCATCGCTGCCGGCGAGGTGGTCGTCATCACCGACGACGAGAACCGCGAGAACGAGGGCGACCTGATCATGGCCGCCGAGAAGGTGACCCCCGAGGCGATCAACTTCATGGTCACCCACGGCCGCGGCCTGGTCTGCGCCCCCCTCACCCAGACCCGGGCCACCGAACTGGGCCTGTACGAGATGGCCAGGAACGAGGACCCCTTCGGCACCAAGTTCACCATCACGGTAGACGCCAACAAGGGCACCACCACCGGTATCTCCGCCTTCGACCGAGCCACCACGATCCAGAACCTGGCCGACCCGAAGGCCGACGGCGACGATTTCCATACCCCCGGCCATGTCTTCCCCCTCATCGCCCGTGAAGGCGGCGTACTGGTCCGGGCCGGGCACACCGAGGCAGCGGTGGACATGGCGCGACTGGCTGGACTCGGCCCCTACGGCGTCATCTGCGAGATCATGAACGAGGACGGCAGCATGGCCCGCCTGCCCGACCTGGAGGCATTCGCCGAGAAACACGAGCTCAAGATGGGCACGGTGGCCGACCTCATCGCCTTCCGCCGGCGCACGGAGAGCCTGGTCGAGCGGGCCGAAGCGGTCCGCCTGCCCACTTCCGAAGGGGGGTTCGACCTCTACTGCTTCGTCGCCAAGACCGACGGACAGGAACACCTTGCCCTGGTCCATGGCGAAGTGAGCGGCAAGAAGGACGTCCTTGTCCGGGTACACAGCGAATGCCTGACCGGTGACGTCTTCGGTTCCCAGCGTTGCGACTGCGGCGACCAGCTCCACGCCGCCATGGCGCAGATCGTCGCCGAGGGCGCGGGCGTGGTCGTCTACATGCGCCAGGAGGGACGCGGCATCGGCCTGCGCAACAAGCTCCACGCCTACCATCTCCAGGAACGCGGCCTGGACACGGTCGAGGCCAACGTCAAGCTCGGCTTCCCTCCGGACCTGCGCGAGTATGGTCTCGGTGCCCAGATCCTGCTCTCCCTCGGCGTCGACAGTGTTCGCCTGCTCACCAACAACCCCAAGAAAATCGTCGGGCTCGAAGGCTACGGCATCGACATCACCGGGCGCGTCCCCATCGTCATGGAGCCCTGCGACGGCAACCGCCGCTACCTCAAGACCAAGCAGGACCGCATGGGGCACATCTACTAGGAGGCGGGTAGGCTTCGCGCCTTGTCTCGCCATCTGTCGGCCACGCGCTGCTCTGCCCCCGCCTTCCGGGAGAGCGGGCTTATGTGAGACTTGCCCTGTCCCTCCGGTCCCTTCGGTCACTTTGGTCCTTTTCCCCTGGCCGCCCTTTGCCGGCACGAGTAGCCGGCGAAGGGGGACGCCCTTTCCTGGGGTAGTGCCCCGCCGGGGCGGTAGGAGGTCGCCGCCCAGAAAGGGCACAATCTGTGCCCGCCATCGATCATCCCCAATTTCGTTGCGGACCATGTCCACATCCTCCTGCGCCAATCGCGGAGAT
>JABGQJ010000261.1 GCA_018648945.1 Victivallales bacterium | reverse complement strand
AGGTACAGATTGTAGCCAGGATCGCCCGGAATCGCGGGGTCTTTGGCTGCGGCCACTGGGTTCGGGAGGACCGTGTAGGCACAGCAATCGATATAGTAGGGATCGCGGTCCTGCATGACGCCAAAGAACGACTTCAGCGGCGCAAGCACCTGCGGCTCCTCCGCGTCATCGACGAGGATTTCCAGAGTCATCTCGTTGCCGTGTAGAATCCAGATATGCCGGATACACCCGGGACCCTTGATCTCGGCCACGTCTGCCACAGATCCGTCATCCGGGATAGAAGCCCCCGTGTTCACGCGCTGCGACGTGAATGCCGTGGGCAGAGCGATCATTGGCACGGCGGGGTCCTGGAATGTCTCTGGAACGGCGGCTCGGATTCCGGGTTCCTCAGCGTGTGCTGTCATGCATGGCTCCTCGTCAACTGGTCCCTAGTTGTGTGCGTCAAGTTCTGCAAATGGGAAATGGTGCTCCCGACTAGGTTGGCCATAGGGACCGTCTCCGCGTGAACGCGATAGACCGCCCTATGGCTCGGGGGTAAGCCGGGCCAGGATGAAGGTGTTGCTCCCCACTTCGACACGTGCAGTGCCAGCCGCCTTCAGGTGTTCCGGCAGGGGCTTGGTACGCGCAAAGAGGGTCTCGATGCGTGCTCCCTTCGCACCCTTCCAGTTCAGCTGGCCGACTGCGGCGGTGTCACCAACATTGGCCAAGACGGCCAGGATCTCACCATCCCGCTGCCAGAGGGCGAGAAGTAGGTCCCGATTGCCGGATGCCTCAAGTTTCAGGAGATCGTTCTCTCGCCAGCATGGGGTGAACTCTGCGCCCTTGGTGTCGAACCCGGTCATGGCTCGCAGAACCGTCTGAACCAGCCCCGTGTTCAGGTACCTCGGGTAGATCGGCGTGCCGTGCGGCAGCATATAGGCCAGGACGCACTCCGTCTCGACCGTGGTCTCACCCTCGCGTTCACGCGTGATCGGCAGAAAGACGTTCGGTACGCCCCACGGGGTTGAGATGTAGCGCGGGCGGAAGGTGTCGAGAGTCAGCAGTTCACGGTAGCTCTTCCCTTGCCTGATAGCCCCCTTGTACCACTCGCCGCAGAAGTAGGCCGTGTTGGAGCTGTACAGAGGAGGGCAAACCGCTCCCGAGATATGGATCCAGTTGTAGTACCGCGGCCAGCCGGGGCGGTGCTTTGCCGAGGGAGCGTCCAATGCGCGTGGCTCCACCTCTTCATGCAGCATGACTGCGATCCGATGGTTGAACTCGCGCGTGGGCAGAATCTGTCGGCTCCGGCGCACAGTCCCGTTCTGATCGACCCAGCCGCAACCGTGCTGTTGGTTGATGCAGTCGGCGCTGCCGGCACCGTCGAAGTAGAGCCCGTCGAGACCTGTTTCACGGACCGTGTTCTGGAAATGGTACAGCAACCAATCCGTGAACGAACTGCGGGCGCATGCCCGGGACTGCGTGAAGCCGGCGCACTTCCAGCGGGTTCTCGGCATGGTGCCCCATTCGTTGCCATAGGTCGTGTACTCGGGCCGCGCATCGTCGGTGAAATTCAGAGGACAGGAGTAGAGGATAGCCGGTATCTTTCTGGCGTGGGCCTTGGCAACGAGGGCTGAGACCTTGTCGGTCCGTACCCCCATCGGGTCCGAGAAGACCGGTCGCCACCACGACTCTGAGTCACCTCTGAACTTCTCCCAGATCGTCGTCATGTCGATGGCTTGTGCGAACTCCGCGTAGTCGGAGTCGCCTTGGTCCCGGAAGTCAACGCTCAGCCACGAATGCCAATCGGGGGGCAGTGGCCGCACCGGGGTTGCCTGGATGCCGAACCTGTAGTTCAGCGCCGAGGACATTGTCCTGCCTTCGCTCAGGTTGATCTGCCACAGGACGTGGTCAGGGCGAGGGAGAATCTTGAACCGCGCGAGCTTGCCCTGGGCTAGGTCCGGCCCGGAATCGAGGATGATCCCGATCCCCTTCTCACAGCTCCCGATCCAGAAGTAGGTCTGATCGGGGAACGCCAAGTCGGTGTCCTTTATGCGCCCAGTCATGCTGCGATCCGGTACGCCATGGTAGTAGAGCTCCGCATGGCGCTTCAACGCGAACTCAATCCGGCAGCCATCGATCTTGAGCGCCGTGCCATCCCGTGCCGTGAGCGACATGTCGAACCACATCAGGCCATCGTAGGCCACCCATCCCGTGCCCGTGGCTGCGATAGCGTCCGAGCCGCCGCTGATCCTGAAGTCCGCGCGATCCGGTGCGGTTGCCGTGAATTCGATGGTCGCCAGCCCAATTCGCTGCTCTTTCCCAGCCACAGAAAGAACGACCCTCGCCGGCGCAGCCAGTAGCGCGGTCCCCATGCTGGTGATGGTGGCAGGCAGGACCGATGCGTCCGACCAGCTCATGTTTCGGCCCCAGACCGTGACGGATCGCCCGTCGCGCGCAAGCGGCGTAAAGGGAGGCAGCACCGTCCGCGCTTTGCCGATATCGTTGCGGAACCACGCCGGATTCTTGGCCTTGACGAATTCGGTGGTCGCATCCGCCTGCAACTCCCCCGTCCCGTCCCTGACCTCGACCCGCAAGGTATACGTTCCCGGCGCCAGGGCACTCACGTCGATGGTCTCTGACCGGTGGAGTCCAGCCATTACGGTCGCCGCCGACTGCTTCGCGGGCTTGCCCTTAGCGACGATCTGCCATGCGACGATCCTCGGCCCGGCTGCCTTCCCGAGCCCGGAGATATCGATCCCCAGGGCCAGTTTCTCATTGGTCGGGTAGTTCTCCAGGCTGACCCGCAGCGGTGGCAGGATCTTCAGTTCTCCCTGCTGCCGATATAGAGGCGTTCGGGTCCCGTCCGGGCTCCCCGCAATGACCTCGATCCGGAATCGGTCCAGACGGCTGTCTTCCATCATGGTCGCAAGGGATAGCGGGACGGCTTTTGAGGCGGGTACCGCAACCGAATCCTCCCACTTGAAGAGGGCGCCCACGATCTCATCGAAGCCGGTGCGTTCGACGATGCGTGTCCCTTCCTTCTCCGCGCCAATGCGGAACGTGACAGTCGCGTCCTGAGCAGAGGTGTTCCTCACAAGCCCGGTCAGCGCGATGTTCCCGGACGTCAGTTTCCCGAGGCTGGGAAGATGGAGTACAGGCGTGCCTGCACCGAGAAAACGCAGGTGGGCGAACTTCGCACGTTCCAGGTAGGATTCAAAGGTCGGGGCAAAGACCCGCGGATGCTGACCATCCGTGCAGAAGTTGACCCGCCACGTGTCTCCGGGCCGTGGTGTCGGGAGCTCCAGATCCTTGAACGGCAACGCCAGCTCCAGAGACCAGAAGTCGGTGCCCGTTGCCAGCCCGGACGGCAGGTCGTTGGCAGTGCCGGACCCGGTCGCGATGCGCCAGTTTCCCCGCCAAGCCGTCTCTGCTCCGCGCCGGTCGAAGGCTGTCCCGATCGCGTTCACCACCAGCTGGCGGATGTCGCCATCGCCAGCAGGATCAAGAATGATCTCAACCGCGTCCTCTTTGTACACGCGCCCATCGCGCTCGGCGACCTTAGCCCGCGGCTTGGCCCCCCGTGGCAGAGGGATGACGAATGCCAGGTACAGGGCCGCATCGTCGTAGCCGGCGAAGGACGCGATATCCAGAGCGTCGAGCTGCCGGGTGACATAGCTGCTGTAGCCGGCAAATGCAGAACAGGCCGACCACTCGTCCGGCGAGAGCGTGCCGTCGATGACCGGTGGAGTCTTGATCCTCGCCACTGTGATCAGAGGCCCACCTTCGTCGGCTGGCTTCTCGGCGACAGGCTTCGGCTGCGCTGGCGGGGGGGGCTTAGGCCTTCCCTTGGCCACGGTCTGTGCAGGCGCCGGTGCGGGAATGGGGCCGGTCAGTTTGGGGTCCTGGCTCAGCTTGGCGTGCCAGGGGGCCGCCGCCGTGTCCGGCGTGCCGCCGACGTTCAGCTGTTCAGGCGTCCACAGCGCGACGGAGCCATCACAGAAAAGGACGTGCGCTTTGCCGTCGTACCGGGAGAAGTCGATGCCCATGTTTGGGTATGCTGAGTACCAGCCGGCCCCCGATTGCTTCGGGGCATCGCATTCGACCAGCAGGAGCGTCTTCTTCGGGTCGGGAACCGTGCGTACCGGGCGGCGGCTCTTGCGGTATCCGGGGGCATCCGCGCCAAGACTGAAGCGCGGATAGCCGAAACTCACATAGGCGGCCTTCCCTCCCCCACGTTCCGCGACAGGGACATACGGGGAGAAGAACGGGCCCTTGAGTGCCACTCGCCCCGGCAGCGAGTCATCGCCCAGGTAGGGCTTGAGCAGTTCCGGCCAGAGCAGGCGCCGCCCTGCCGTGTCCTTGTGGACCAACGGCGGGTAGGCGCCCCCATGGTCCTTGCGGTATCCCTCAAATGCACGATGCAGCAACTTCAGCCCAGCGACTACCTCGGGATGCGGCCCGTCATCGGCTGCCACCGTCCGGGGCGTAACCACGAGGGAGCCCAAAGCGGCGAGAAGCAGCACAACCAGCAGCGGTCTCGTCACAGCAGACAAGCGTCGTCTCATGCGTGTGCCTCTGGTGCGCGGGGGGTTGTCGGGCCGTAGCAGCGCAGGAAGTCAATGATGGCCAGTCCAGTGTGGTAGCCTGGATCCGCGTCGGGGGTTCCCGGGATCACATCGATTGGCTCGCCTCGGGAGTTGCGCGTCTGGTACGTCATCAGATGCACAGCGGGGTTGACGTATCGGGTCAGGAACGCGTTGGAGGAGTCGGCCAGAACCTGCCGCACTGCGGCGGCGTTGTCAAGGTCTGGAAACAGGTGCAGCAGCAATGCGGCAGATCGGATCGTCTCGGGCAGGCTCCACCAAGGCATGTCATCGTTTTGCGGCTTCCTGCTGGCCAAGTCGTAGGTCTTGCAGATCCCTCCGGCCGAGTTGTTGTATGCCAACCGGAAGACATGCACCAGTAGGCGTGGCACAACGCGGCGGCACTCGGCCACCAGCGAGTCGGGCACGCGCGGCGTGCCCAGCTCTCGGGCAACATGGAGAAACCGCGCCATCGCCCCGACACACTCCAGGGCATGCCCCGGATCGCAGAGAATCGCACCATCCCCGTCGACCCAAGGCATGCAATCCTCGCCAATCGCCTCGACGAAGTCATAGGGCACAAGGGCCCCCGCCGGCTTGTGGACCACATGGTGCGCCAGGATACGTTCGATGAATCGACAGCCCCGGTCCAACCACTCGGCACTGCCGGTAGCGCCCGCCACAAGAGAGATCCCGAACAGCCCGATCATATGAGGTCCCTGCGACCGTCGCCCCGGCACGGGCCGCACCTTGTTCCTCGGATCGAATGGCTGCTGGTCCGTGGCAAAGGCACCGGTCTCCACTGCCTCGATCACCGCACGGAAGTAGGCCTCTGCCTCACCCATCTTCTCCTCGAGCCCCAGGTAATGGGCAGCAGCGTAGAGGCCCTTGGCGTAGAACATGTCGCCATATCCTCTCGTGTCCGGGTCCAGCTTGATCGATTCGAGGGTGCCCTGGTCCGAGATTCCCAAGGGCTGCCCATCGGTGGTCATCATGAACGTCACGCGCCCGTGGTTGCGAAGGCGCCGCGCCTCCATGCACGCAAGCACGTCGGCCATCATCTGACGGAGCCGACCGATCCGATCGCGCTTCCCGTCGTCGTCGAGAATGGTGCAATCGGCGAGCCATCGGGCATGTCCGGCCAGGGACTCAAGCCCTCGTCCCTGAATCCAGCCGAAGACGACACGCTTGCTCTTGAAGTCGCGTGCAGGATCGTCCCCCGGGGCGAAGTCCTCACCCGTGATCAGATTGAGCTTGGTGTCGATGAAGTGGTACCGGCGATCCCGCTCGTAGCGTTCCAGCATCGCGTCCAGAATAGCCACGAGCATCGTCTCGTAGGACCCACGCGCGGCGCGGGTGGCCTCATCGGTGGGCTCGGTGATCAGGACGGGATTCCAGCTCTGGCTCATTCGTTGCCTCCGGCTCGGCTCTGCCGAGCTGCGTGGGAATGGTAGCGAGGCATACTAATGCCCGGCTCTCCTCCCTCTTCAAGGTCCCGTGCTTGCATCCCGGTCAGCGGCGACTGATAGCGGCACGGCTTCCGCCTCCGCCGCCAGCACCCGATGTCGGGACGTATTCACCACGCAACACCCGGGTGTTCGCGGCGCCATCCGGAACTGGAACGACCGCCCGAGAGACTCTCACGATGCACCCCGAATCGAGACCGGACGAAGCTGACCTACCCTCCGCTTTCTGGGTGCTGCTCAGTCCAGGAATCGCGCGGGGATTTCCAAGCGCTTCGTCTTGCCGCCAAAGTCCGCATCAACCACGATGGTTCCGGTGGCATCCGGGCGCACAGTGATTGTGCCTGTGCCCCGGACCACGTTCGGCGTGGCGTTTGCCACTCTCGCTGTGGCGCCTGGCTCGAGCCAGAGCTCCAGGCGCACGGTGCCCTGTCGCGCGTGAGGCGAGGCACGGAAGAGAACACGGGGGCGCTCATGGAGATGGGAGATTGCCGTGCCGAGGAACGTGCGCACCCGTTCGTACTCACCGCCATCGCGGGATTGCGCCATGATCTGGGAGCCACTCAGTCCGGCCGCGATTGCATTCGCCACGGACGTGCCCGAGACACCTTGGACTCCCAGGTTATTGGCCACGTCGTCAAAGCGACGCGCGAAGAGCGTCAGGTAGTCGTAATCCTCCAACCCCTCGCGCAGCATTTCGTACCGGACGCTGGGCAGGTATGCGTCCTGTCCCGGCACGAGGAAGACCCAGGCGCTCCCGTAGTCATGCTGCTTCATCGACTTGCCGGTGGGGCCGATGCACCAGTGGTAGACACGGTCGATGCCGCTCCGGAAGGCCCACCACATCAGACCTCGGGCCAATTCAGGTCGGCGGGTCACGTCCAGGCTCTGCAGCGGGTTGTAGACGGTCACCAAGGCACCAAGCCGCTCCAGGCCCGCACGGGCGGGAGCGTTCCAGCCAGCCCCGATGGGCTCGTCGATGACCCCTGCGAGTTCGCCTGCCACTGCTGCTGTCGTCAGCCCGTACACAGACGGGCGGTAGTCCGCGTGTGCCTCCTTGAGCAACCTGGCCAGTTCCCGCACGAGGGGGTAATGGTCAGGGTACGGTTCGTCAAAGAGATTGTGATTGAACCGTTGGAGCACGCCGCGCTCCTCGAGATGGCCACCCAGGGCACGCATGGCACTGACGAACTTGCGGCGGAATTCGTCGCTGATGCCATCGTTCCCGATTGGCCCGAAGGTCTGGCGGTACTTGCTGCCGTGCCCGAGAGCCACGTAGGCGTAAGGCAGCTGGAACAGCCCCATGCCCAGGCCATGGGCAAGGTCGAGTTCCGCGTCGAACGCGGTGAAGTCGAAGACGGGTTGGTCGCCGTCGAAGGTCAGCTTCGGTGGTGCCAGGTGGCGAATGGACATGCGGTGACGGGCGATGTCCCGCAGCCATTCACTCCTTTCCGCCGGCCGAACCCGGCGCCCTGGGCGCGGGATCCCCACGCAGAACGGAAGCGATGGGATGCGAGGCAGGTCAAAGGCAAATGGGGTGACCGTCAGCGGGATACTCATAGTCTCGGCATCCGGGCGAGCGACCAGCAACCGCCCGCGTGCCGCGCTGCGCTTGGCACCCGGCGGCATGGTGATGCGGAGCCAGACCATCCGGGTCGTCCGTGGCCGCAGGGCGATCGGGCGTAGAGGAACGAGAACGTCGTAGTACAACCCACCAAGATGACAGAAGGGGTCGATGGTGAAAAGCTCGGGATTCAGGCGCGCGGCATCTTCCCCAACATCAAACGAGACGCTGACCTGAACATCCTCGAGGCCCTTCAAGCCAGCGCTTAGGAACACAGGGAGCAGTCCCGTTTCGTTCCCCGCCAGCCTCAGGTCAAGCTGCCCGGTCGGCCAACGGTTGGCCAGCGCCGAGTCAACGGCATGGTTCTCGGGCACGCGCGCCGGGAGGGGGGCTGTCCAGGCGACGAGGTCGTCCGTCGACCCCAAGCGTGTGCCGGTTGCGTTGGGAGAGAGGTAAAGCGGTTCCTGCGCGACCCGCTCGAAGGATGCGTCGTCGATTAGGATTGGCCCCGGTCCCCAAAGCCGGTAGAGGACGGTGACGCGAAGACCTGGCATGGGAGGAAGGCGATGCGTGTAGGCAACGCGCGTCCAGCCCTCGCCCGGGCTAACCACGATGTGTTCGCTACGGAACCCACCGAGGTACGTGCCCTCCGCCGTGTAGACTTCCAGCTTGATGTTGAGATTGCACGGGGCCTCCGTTGCCCGCATGAAGGCGGCGGTTCGATACGAAGCGCCGCCAGGCACGCCGAGGACGTCCTGGACGAGGCGCCCGTCCCCGCGATCCGGGCGTTCCGGATTCCGCAGGCACACGCCACGCTGGCCTGAATGCACGGGGTCGCGCGTCGATTCCGCAAGCCCCACGACCGTCCACCCGCGCGGGGACCCGTTGGCATCGGCGTCCTCGAACCCCGCGTTCCTCAATCGGTTGACGCCGGGCCGGGAGTCATCGGCTGGGACCGAGCGGGGCTTGTACTCGGAGAGCGTCTGAAAGATGGGTGCGATCTCGGCTCCGGAGGCCGGCAGAGCGACTCCTCCCCCGCAGAGCGTGACAACGAGTGGCAGCAAAGCGAACAGCGGACGTCGGGACAGCATGGGCGAGGCCCTTCTTGTCGCAATCTCACGGTGGGGCTGCCGACGGCACGAACCCACAGCAGTCAACGGTGCACGGGATTCCCGGCCTGCTTCTGTGTGGTCGGGCAGCATCGGTACGCGTAACCTATACCTCTGTCCGCACCCAAAGGCAAAGCGACTGACATGCGCCCGAGACAGGGAACGGTTCTGTCCGCGAACGTGTCTATGCGATCACGATGAGCGCCTTTCCCCGGCCCAGCCCAGTCGCCCGAGCCGTGGTTGAGGTGCTAACTTGAGCGTACCGATACCCCGGAGGCGGAAGGAGAGGGAATCCCTAGCCGCTTGCCGAACGAAATCCTCGATCCAACCGCCAAACCCGGCGACATCCATAACGAAGGGATCACCATGAGTACGGATCAAAGCACGCCTGCCGAGGAACCGGCCGCCTCTCCAGCCGACGAGTCGCCGGCTGGCAACCATCCCGCTGGCGAGGAGCAGCAGTCCCCGACCCCCAAGCGCAAACGACGGTGGCTGCGCATCCTGGTGTGGCTGATCGTGATCGGCATGGTCAGCCTGGTTGTGCTGATCGCCCTGCTGCCGACGATCCTCTCGTCGGGACCGGTCACGCGGCGGATCGCGGCCGGCGCGTCGGCCAGCCTGGACCGGGATGTCCGCATCGGCGACTTGGCCCTAGGCTGGCGCAGCGGCATGAAGATGACGGACGTTTCAGTGATGGAACGGGACGGCGCCCCCTTCGCGTCCCTCAAGTCCCTGTCGTGCGACCTGGACCTCATGGCGCTGGTGCGCGGACGGATTCTCGTCCGGGATCTGAGCATGGTCGAACCGAAGCTCGTGGTCCGGCGCGACAAGGAGGGGCGGCTCAACATCGACGACTTGCTCAACCCCACCAAGGAACCGGGCGAACCGGAGGAA
>JABGQJ010000260.1 GCA_018648945.1 Victivallales bacterium | reverse complement strand
CAGACGCGCGGCTAACGTCAGAACCCCGTCGCTGCCGGGGCGCACCCGTGTTTCCACCGAGGGGACACCCGCCAACTCAAGCGCGACGACCGTGACTCGGGCATCCGGCACCGTTGAGAGCAGCAGACTGGGACCATCGACACCAGCGGTCACCTGCACCGTCCCGTCCTTGCTCGAATCCAGCAACCGGGCGGATTGGACCGTGGCGCCCAACCCGGCAAGCACGATGGGTACGCCGGGCTTCGGGCCGAAAAGATGCACGTAGAGGGTCCTCCCACGGGTTGTGCAGCGGCCAGCAAAGGGGTGGCGCGTGTAGGGGCTTGCCTCCGTACCGTAGATCGCCTCCCCATTGACCTTGAGCCACTTCCCCATCTCGCGGAGGCGCGCCGCGCTCGGTTCGGGGATTTCGCCCGCCGGGGTGGGCCCGACGTTCAGCAGAAAATTGCCCCCCTTCGAGGCGATATCGACCAGCTTGCGCAGGCACTCGCTCGTGCTTTTCCAGCGATGGTCTTTAGTCTTGAAGCCCCAGGTGCCATTCATCGTCATGCAGGTTTCCCAGAGACGCCCTTTGATCTTCCCCGCCGGGATCGTCTGCTCGGGCGTCTCGTAATCGCCGTCTGTCTGCTTGCGCTTGCCAACCCGGTTGTTGATGATCACGCCCGGCTGAAGCGAACGGCAGAGCTCCTCGAGCTCCCGCCCCTTTGCCTGATCCCACTGCTTGATCCACTCCCCGTCGAACCACATGATGCCGATGGGACCGTAGTTGGTGAGCAACTCCCGCACCTGTTGCTTCAGGTAGTCGTGGTAGATGGCGAAGTTCCGGGTCTGCTCCGGATGGTGCCAATCCATGATGGAGTAGTAGAAGCAGAACTTGATGCCCTGTTCCCGGCACGCGCGGGACAATTCCTTCATCACGTCCTTTCCATAGGGGGTGCCATCGACCATGTCGTAGGCGGTCGTCTGAGTGTCGAAGAGACAGAACCCGTCGTGGTGCTTGGACGTGATCACGAGATATTTCATCCCTGCGTCCTTGGCGAGCTTGGCCCAGGCGTCGGCCTCGAACTTGACCGGGTTGAACTGCTTGGCGAGGGGCTGGTACTCCGCTTCCGGGATCTTCCCCCGGTTCATGATCCACTCGCCGTATCCCGGCACGTCCTTGCCCTGCCAAACTCCGGCAGGCACCGAATAGAGCCCCCAGTGGATGAACATCCCCAGGCGGGCCTCGCGGAACCACTTCGTTCGCGGTGCCGTCAGGGGATCGTCTGCCGGCGCCCCCCGAGCACCCAACGGGGCAGCCACGCCACACAGGAAGGCAACCAACCACAGCCAGGAACGAGTTTTCATAGCAGCTCCAGGAAAACGGGGGGAGGAGGTGCTACCGTACCTCCGTTGGCCATCCTCTGCCATGGTGTTTCCGCACCACTTCGACCAGTTCCGTTGCGCCTGCACCGTTTGTCTGTATATTGTCTAACTGGTTTTCGACTCCCAGGAGGGTCGAGACGCCCGCTTCTGGGCGGTACCCCTAACCTACTACTGTAGAATATCCGAAAGGAACCCCGACGATGGCATTGATCGACTTCGGCGGCGTGAAAGAAGAAGTGGTGACCCGCGACGAATTCCCCATGGCCAAGGCCCTGGAGATTCTCAAGGACGAAACAATTGCCGTAATCGGCTACGGTGTCCAGGGCCCTGCCCAGGCACTGAACATGAAGGACAACGGCTTCAACGTCATTATTGGCCAGTCCAAGAAGTACCAGGGCGACTGGGATCGCGCAGTGGCTGACGGCTGGGTTCCCGGCGAGACGCTCTTCGAGATCGAAGAAGCGGCCACCCGAGGCACCATCGTGCAGATGCTCGTCTCCGACGCCGCCCAGAAGGTCATCTGGCCCGCCGTCGAGAAGTGCCTGGTCGCTGGCGACGCCATCTACTTCTCCCATGGCTTCTCCATCGTCTACAAGGACCAGACCGGCGTCATCCCGGCCGAGAACCTGGACGTTCTGCTCGTCGCCCCCAAGGGTTCCGGCACCTCCGTGCGCCGCAACTTCCTCTCCGGCGCGGGTATCAACTCCAGCTTCGCGGTTGCCCAGGACTTCACGGGCCGTGCCACCGACCGCTGCATCGCCATCGGCATCGCCGTTGGTTCCGGCTACCTCTTCCCCACCACCTTCGAGCACGAGGTCTACAGCGACCTGACCGGCGAGCGCGGCATTCTCATGGGTGCCCTGGCTGGCGTGATGGAAGCCCAGTACAAGGTGCTGCGCGAGAATGGCCACAGCCCCAGCGAAGCCTTCAACGAGACCTGCGAAGAGCTCACCGAAAGCCTCATCAAGCTGGTCAGCGAGAATGGCATGGACTGGATGTTCGCCAACTGCTCAGCCACTGCCCAGCGCGGTGCCCTGGACTGGAGCCCCCGCTTCCGTGACGCCGTCGCTCCCGTTTTCGAGGACCTGTACGCCCGCGTCCATGACGGTCGCGAGACCAAGCGGGTCATCGAGACCTGTGGCGCCGACGACTACAAAGAGCAGCTCGCCAAGGAGCTGGACGCGGTCGGCAACTCCGAAATGTGGCGCGCCGGCAAGGCGACTCGCAGCCTGCGTCCCCACGAAGCGGCCCGCGAGATCAATGCCAACACCAAGGGCGTATCCGGGCGCGGCTCCAACTAAGCCCGAATCTCCCCTCTGATTCCAAGCGCAAACTCCGCGCCGTGCTACATTGCAGCCGGCGCGGAGTTTTCGTTTCGTAGGCTAGCCTTCAAGCCCGGCCATCTGCGACCTGTCGGTTCCCCAAGCCGCACCAGGCCACCCGATTCCCCCCATGTCGGAGACTCACTCCTTGCTCCTGACAAGTTTCAGCCTCTGGTTGGTTGCGGTCTACGCCCTGCGCGCGGCCTGCTTCGGCAACCCCCTGTCCCGGTACTTGGCCGGTGCCACCGAAGAGCTGATCTGTCAAGCCGACGAACTGGCCACCCATGGCTCCGAACAGGCCACCCCGGAGACGCTTCACTTCGTCCAGGGCTTCTCGCGCCGCTTCATTCTGGGAATGGCCGTGCTCGTGCTTGAACTGGCGCTCCTGATCCGGCTCTTCTGGATCGATGTGCTTCCATGGCTGGCGATGGGCTTGTTGGTGAAGGATCTTCTCTTTGCTGCCATTGGCTCACTCGCCGCTGGCCATCTGCGAACGGACGACAAGCTGCTGAGCACGCTGCGCACGCTCCCCCCCTGGCTCCTTCACCTGGACCGCGCCGGCGCCCTGCTCTCCGGCGCGGGGGCACTCGCTTTTTTCCTTGTTCTCGCTTCCAGATAGGTGCGAATTCATGCCATCCACGGCTGACAACATTTTCCTGATCACCGGCGACGATGAGCCGGTGATCAAGAGCGAAGCCGAGAAACTGGTGCAACAACTGGCCGGGGACGACCCCGACCCCTTCGCCTTGGATGTCTTCCGCGAGCAGGATGCCCTCCCCATCGCCGACCTGCTGCGCCAAGTCATGGTTTCGCTAAAATCCCCTCCCTTCCTCAGCGGACGAAAGACGGTCTGGCTCCAGCATTTCGGCGGCTTTGCCGCCGAGGGTACGGCCTCTTCGAAAACTCCCGACGCCAAAGCCTTCCGCGAGCTCGCAGAGCTGATCAAGGCGGGCCTTCCCAGCGATATGGCACTAGTCATGGACGGCCCCAAGGCCGACGGCAAGAAGGCTCTCACCAAGACCTGCAAGAAGCACGCCAAACTGATCGTCTGCAGCAAACCGAACGTGCGCGACCGCCGCTGGCAAGCCAGCATGGCCAGCCTGATCGATGAACAGGCAAAGAGCAAGGGCATCAACCTGCCCGCCACGGTCTGCCAGCATCTGGTCGGGGTCATCGGCACCGACACCGCCGCCATCGACAGCGAACTGGAGAAGCTCATCTGCTTCTGCGGCGGAGTCGATCAGCCAATCACACTGGCCGCCGCCGAAGAGGTCTGCATTGGGCAAGGCGAGGAGATCTCCTGGGCCTTGACCGACGCCCTGGGCAAGCGGGACCCGGCCGAGTCGCTGCGCGTCATCACAGTGCTCCTCAGCCAAGCCGAAGGCGACGCGGAACGGGCCTCGCGCGGGCTGCTCTGGCAAGTCGCCAACTTCTACCGCCACTTGCTGCAGATGCGCCTGTTCATGGGCCAGGGGAAGATCAACCCTCGCTCCATCCGTTCGGCCTTGGACAATATGTCCAACGAGGATCGCCAGAACTTCCTGGCCGACGGCCTGGAGGTCGCCGGGCTGAACCCGTACCGGGCCCAGCTTCTGGCCGAGAGCGCCATGCGCTATAGTGGGCAAGAGCTGATCGATGCCGTATGCGCCCTCCGCGATGCCTACCAACGCTGCGTCACCTCGAGTGTATCCGTCCGAGTTCTCCTCGAAGAGTGTGTTCTGCGCCTGACCGCCAAGACCCGACGCTAGGCAGCGCGCCGTGCCCAACCAAGGAACTCACCGTGACTACCCCTGAATTCAGGACCAGTCTTGATGTCCTTCGCCTCCTCTCCGACGCCCTGACTGTCCCCCACACTCTGGACGAGGGATTGGCGCAGATCACCCGCATGAACTGCGAGCTGATGCAGAGCGAACAGACGACTCTGCTGCTGCGCGACGAGGGTCGCCAGGAACTGATCGTTCGGACCTGCCTGGGCGTTGCCAGCGACAATCTCCGCGTCGGCCATCCCATCGTTGTCCCAGCACGCATGAAGCGCATCCTCTGGCGCACTCGCTATACCCACCAGATCAACTGGATCGAAGCCGGCATCGAGCACATCGGGTTCCCGATCCTGGTGACCCCGATCTCGGTTCGCGGCACCCGGGTCGGCCTCCTCATCACCGGCAAGAGCCGCACCGACCCGCAGTACGACGTGATTCGCCAGCGGATGCATGGCCTGATCGCCACCTTTGCCTCGCTGGTCATCGAGAACGCCAAGATCTACGACTACCTGCGCCAGCAGTTCGCGCAACGCTCCAAGGATCTCATCGTCGAGAACCGCCGGGAAAGCAATGGCACGCGCGACGAAGCCGAGCAATTGATGATCTCCAGCCTGACCAATCCGGACAAGGTCGTCCGGCTGCTGGCCGAGTCCTTCTACAAGGAACTCTCCAGGGCCGGATTCAGCGCGGGCAACATCACCATGGCCGCCGCCCATATCCTCGAATGCATCACCCGTGAGGAACCCGTGTAGCGGGAAGACCGCGGCTCCCCTTACACCCACCAACATAGGTACCCGTATCATGGCGCTCTGGGGCGGACGTTTCAGCAAAGACACCAACCAACTGGTGGCCGATTTCTCCGAATCGGTCAGCTATGACCAACGGCTCTATCCCTACGATGTGCAGGGCAGCATTGCCCATGTTACCATGCTCGCCGAGCAGGGCATCATTGCCGGCGAGGATGCCGAGGCCATCGCCCGGGAGCTTGCGGCCATCAAGGAGCGCCTGGACGCGGGTGACTTTGAGCTGCGCACGGAGCTGGAAGACATCCACATGAACATCGAGTCCGCCCTGATCGCGAAGCTGGGGGATGTCGGGGCACGGGTGCATACCGGCCGGAGCCGAAACGACCAGATCAACACCGACGAACGACTCTACATGCGGCACGAGGCCGACCAGATCCGTGCCGCCCTGCAAGGCCTCCAGCAAGCCATGGTCGAGTTGGCCACACGCAATCCGGACGCCATTCTGCCGGGCCTCACCCACCTCCAGAACGCCCAGCCCGTGCTCTTCACCCACCACCTGCTGGCCTACGTCGAGATGTTCGAACGCGACCGGGAACGTCTGGCCGACTGCCGCAAGCGGATCAATCGCTGCCCGCTGGGGGCCGGTGCCATCGCAGGCTCCACCCTCCCCCTGAACCGTGAACGCAGCGCCGAGCTGCTCGGTTTCGACGAGGTCCTCCGCAACAGCATGGACGCGGTTGCCGACCGCGACTACATCGTAGAATTCCTCGCCGATCTGAGCCTGGTCGCCATGCACTGTTCACGCCTGGCCGAGGATGTGGTCCTCTGGGTTTCGCAGCGCTTCCACTTCCTGGACCTGGACGACGCCTTCTGCACGGGCTCCAGCCTGATGCCCCAGAAGAAGAACCCCGACGTGGCCGAACTGGCCCGCGGCAAGACCGGGCGTGTCTACGGGGCCCTGTTCGGCCTGCTCACCGTACTGAAGGGACTCCCCCTGACCTACAATCGCGACCTCCAGGAGGACAAGGAAGGCCTCTTCGATGCCATCGACACGGTCAAGATGATCCTCGGCACCATGGCTCCCATGATGGCCACCGCCACCCCCAACGTCGAGGCCATGGCCGCCGCCGCCGCCGACCCCGCACTCATGGCCACCGACTTGGCTGAGTGGTTGGTCAAAAAGGGCGTGCCCTTCCGCGATGCCCACCATATGGTGGGCGGCTACGTGGGCTGGTGCGCCGCCAAAGGCATCGCTTTGGACGCGGCAACGGTCGAACAGATGCGCGAGACCGTGCCCTTGGCCGAGCCCGAATGCCTCGAGCTGTTCTCCGCCCAGCGCAGCGTGTCGGGGCGCGACCTCACCGGCGGCACGGCCCCGGCCCAAGTGGCCAAGCAGCTCGCCTTCTGGCACAAACGTCTGGGCGAGTAGCCGGAGCCAAGGGACAAGGGACGTCCCCAGGTAGGGACGCCCCATTCGCGTGCGGGAATTACGGGTTGCTGCCAGTGTAGGATCCGGTCCAGTATTTGCTCAGGGTAGAGCGCGGCGGGATGCCAACCAGTTTCCGCCAGGCCACATGCCCATCCGCAAAGATGCTGTTCAGCCCACCGCTGTGGCGGCTTGCCATCTCACCGGGGTCGCCGTCCAGATTGTAGGAGTCGCCTCCTGTCGCCTCGGCGAAAATCATGTTCTCGGACACGGCTTTGAACCCGCCCAGGCTGCGCCAGTTATTGATGCTGTTGAAGCCATACGACCCGCCACCCGTATACTGCCCGGTGAACACGTAGCTGTCCGACGGGCAGTTGAAGACGGGAACGCTCTTCAGGTAGGGATAGATCATGCTGTGCCACAGCTTAGCTGTGGGGCTCCCCGTGCGCGTGCTGCCATTGGGCAGGGTGTAGCTGCCGTTCATGTAGTAATACACCGGGTTGATGTGCTCGTCATGATCGTCGGCATACATCATGGTCGCGAGCCCGATCTGCTTCTGGTTCGAGACGCAAGAGATGGAGCGTGCCTTCTCCCGCGCTTTGGCCAAGGCTGGCAGCAACATGGAGGCGAGGATAGCGATGATCGCGATCACCACCAGGAGTTCGATGAGAGTGAAACTACGGCGAGTGCGGGGCATGGCAGCATCCTATTGACGTGGGCTTTCTCATTGCAGAAACCAAGGGGAACGAAAGTGCAAACCTACACCGCCCAAGGCCGATGCCAACCCGGTCCGGAGGATAATCCCCGTTCACCACCACGACAGGGAAACGGCTGGGGCGGCAATCAAGCCACCCAGCCGTGAAAGGAGTCTCAGAGACGCGTCGCCCCAACCGGCGAGCGTCTGCCCTGGCGTCTGAATGCTAGTCGCGGTCCCACCAATCATTGCCGGGATCGGCTAGGTTACGGATTCCCTTGGGCTCCACATGGCCATCAATCCAGGCCACGTTGCAGGCGTTGCCATGCCGGGGCCAGGTGACCTCGTTCAGCGTGCCGAGAATCCGGAAGGTCCCGCTCCCATCGGGCCCCGATGAACCGATGGAGTGCTTTGCACAGTAGTGGTTGTACCAGCAGTTGTTCGACTCGGTCAGCATAATGGTGGTCGATGGGTGCTTGAAGAGAACTGCGGCATTCTCCTGACCGGGTATCCATCCCTCCCTGAACACATGGGTCATGGGCATGTTGTAGCGAGTCCAGCCCATATTGTTGTTGGCCATGTTGACGCCAGGCAGACTGGGACAGGCGAACACGCCCTTCTCCTTGATGTAGGGGAAGATGTGTTCCGCCCAGATGATTCGGCCGGCGGGGTACCCGTCGTGGTCGTCGTAGACAGGCACATACCTTTGGTCGTGGTCGTCCTTGTACATGATCTGGCCGAGGGTGATTTGCTTCAGATTGGCCGTGCAGCTTATCTGGCGCGCCTTGTCCTTTGCCTTGGCAAGGGCCGGCAACAGCATGGATGCCAGAATGGCGATGATCGCGATGACCACCAAGAGCTCGATGAGGGTGAACCGGCGAGTACGCATGATAGGTTCCTTTTTGTCGCCTGGGCCATGAACTCCACCCCAGCTTGCGCTGAAGTGTTTAGATTGTCGTGCAATACGGACAAATGAGCAACAGGAATATGGACACGGAACCATGCCACATGCAAGCTGGCATGGACAATCTTGCTGCTCCGGGCTACTTCAGAAGCAGATCGCCTGCGTTCGCCAACTTCCAGGTTGGGCCGCTGGTGCCGACCCAGTTGATCCAGCAGCGGTCCTCGCTGCGGAAGACGCCGAGATTGAAGGGGACACGGCCCTTGGCACCGATTCCCAGGGCAGAGAGTGGCAGACGCCACTCCCCCCGCCAGTTCCTGGCCGTGACAACGGCCTTGTAAGCGACCTTGCCCTGCAGGGCAGCGTTGTCCTTGGCGGGGGCGCCGGCCTCGGCGCTGAGCCTGTGGGTCCCATCTGCGTAGCCGCGAATGACCCAGGTGACAGCCTTGCCGCCAGCGGTCTTGCCTGCCAGGCAGACCTCGGCCCCGTCATCCGTGCGCCAGGACGCCCCCTTGGTCACGGCTCGGGCCGGAATCGTGACCCGGACCAGAAGCTGGTCTCCGGAACGAATGACCCGGGCCGAGCATGGCGTGGCAGAGAGGGGTACCCCAGCCGGGGTCTGGGCTAGGGATAGGGCGGTGCCAGGCCACGCTCCGGCAGGAATCTCAGTCACATTGGGAACAGCAATCGTGGGACGGGCCTTGGTCTTCCCTCCAGCCGGCCAGTTCAGCATCAGCGCGCCGCCAAGCTTCAGATCCCAGGTGTCGCCGAGGGTACCGGCGAACTGGGCGAAGACATCGTCCTCGCTCCGGTAGGCGGTCAGATTGAAGGGCAGGACTGTCTTCTCGCCGGGCTTGATCCCCAACACGGCGAGGGGAACCGACCACTCGCTTCGCCAGATCTTGTCGACCACCGAAGCGCCGTAGACGACCTTGCCAACCAGCGCCTTCGCCTGTTCCTCGGTGGCTCCGCCAACCGTCAGGGAGCGGAGCGTGCCATCGGTGAAGCCGCGCAGGACGTACACGGTTTTCGCCTTGTCCTGCAGCACCAACTCGATCCCCTCATCCTTCTTCCATTCGGTGCCCAACTTGCGCTGCTTGGGGAACATGGCAACAACGTTGGAGAGGATGTAGAGATGGGTCCTGTCGGCCAGGATCTTGACACTGGTCGGTGCCCCGCGAACGCTGCGCTGATTGGTGCGTTCGCCCAGGGAAGTGCCACCAGAAGGCCATTCATCAGCTGCCATCTTGCCGTCGATGGCGGGCGCAGCGGCGACCTTGGTTGCCCTATGGTAGCGCGGCTTCTGTCGAGGTGTGAAGGGCTTGCGCGGCACATCCTCCAGCACCTTCCCTCCCGTCTCGCCACGGACGAAGAGCAGGTTCTTGTCCCATTCGGTGATGGCATCTGGCTGGTACACATCGAGCTTGCCGCCGAGATGGAAGGTA